>JAERSU010000265.1 GCA_016845445.1 Oceanospirillaceae bacterium
GTGCTAGATACCGCTACTGGACGCATTGTTTCAGAGCTGCCTTCTGGTGAGGACCCTGAACAATTTGCCTTGCACCCAAATGACCGCCATCTATACATTGCCAATGAAGATGATGCCTTGGTTACCATTGTGGATACACAATCGGAACAAGTTGTTGGTCAGGTTGAAGTTGGTTTGGAGCCTGAAGGTATGGCAGTTAGTCCTGATGGTAGTTTAGCCATTGCTACATCAGAAACCACCAGTATGTTGCATTGGATTGAAACCGATACTAACACCTTGGTACATAATACCGTTGTGGACCAGCGTCCGCGTCATGTTGAATTTACTCAACAGGGTGACATCTTCTGGGCCTCCTCAGAAATTGGAGGAACGGTGGTTGTCATCGATGTGGAAAGTCGTGAAATTATGAACAAGCTACACTTCGCAATTCCGGGTGTGCATAAAGATAAAATTCAACCGGTTGGGGTAAAACTGACTGATGATGGTCGCTATGCATTTGTGGCCTTAGGGCCAGCAAACCACGTTGCTGTGGTAGACGCAAGAACTTATGAAGTCTTGGATTACTTGTTAGTGGGTAAGCGTGTATGGCACATGGCATTTACCCCAGATCAATCACATTTGCTTACCACCAATGGTTTAAGTGGTGATGTATCAGTGATTGACGTGGATAAATTGAAAGTCACCAAATCCATTCCAGTAGGCCGTTTCCCGTGGGGTTTGGCAATTTTGCCGTAATGGTCTGGAAATGCTCTTAGAAGTAAAACATGTAGATTTCAACTTTGGAGACAGGCAAGCACTTGTAGATGTTTGCCTGTCTTTGCAGGTTGGCGGCTTTTATGCATTGCTAGGGCCTAATGGCGCCGGTAAATCAACACTGTTTGCGTTGCTTAATCGTTTCTATCCCTTGCAACATGGAAGTATCAAGCTTGCGGGTAAGGAATTGCATAGTGCATCTAGCGATATTTTATCAAATGTTGGCATGGTGTTTCAGCAATCAGCTTTGGATTTGGATCTTACCATTTACGAAAATCTACGCTATCACTGTGCTATTCAGGGAATGTCTAGCAAACAAAGTGAGCAAGCTATCAAGGAACAGTTACAGCGCTTTGATTTGAGCGATCATAAGCTTCGTCAGGTACGCCATTTAAATGGCGGTCATCGGCGTCGGGTTGAATTGGCTAGGGCCTTGCTACATAAGCCCAGTTTATTACTGCTAGATGAACCAAGTGTGGGGTTGGACCGCGCTAGTCGAACACAACTTTTGGCTTATGTGCACTTGCTACGAGAGGAAGAAAATCTAACGGTATTGTGGGCCACCCATATACTGGAGGAAGTGTCTGCCACAGATGATGTTATTGTGTTGTCAAAGGGGCGGGTATTGGCACATGAAAACGCCCAGCGACTAGCACAGAGAAGTGCCTCGGCAATGTTAGCTGACAGTTATGCGGACTTGATTGGTGAAACTCATGCATAAGTCCGCCTATGGTATTGTCTTTTGGGGTGTTCTACGCCGTGAATCACTGCGCTTTATTTACCAGCGTAGCCGCTTTTTTAGTGCTCTTGTAAGGCCTTTACTGTGGTTGTTGGTGTTTGCGGCGGGCTTTCGTTCTGTCTTGGGTATTGCCATATTACCGCCCTACGAAACCTACATCACTTATGAACAATATATCGCCCCTGGATTAATGGCAATGATACTCTTGTTCAACGGCATGCAAAGCTCTTTATCGATGGTTTATGATCGAGAAATGGGCAGCATGAAAGTATTACTAATGAGCCCGTTGCCACGCGGGTATTTATTGTTTACCAAGGTCTTAGCTAGCGCCCTAGTAGCTTTGCCACAGGTGTATACTTTTCTGGTTATTGCTTGGTTTCTCGGCATTCAACCAGATTGGTTTGGCTATGTGACTGTGTTGCCCAGTCTGCTATTGACGGGCATCTTGGTTGCCAGTCTTGGGTTGATATTGGCCTCATTGATAAAACAATTAGAGAACTTTGCTGGTGTAATGAACTTCGTGGTTTTTCCCATGTTTTTTATGTCATCAGCCTTGTATCCGTTATGGCGCATGCGTGAATCGAGTGAATGGCTGTATTGGGTGTGTTTATGGAACCCGTTTACCCATGCCGTTGAGTTAATTCGTTTTTCCCTGCATAGCAAATTCAACCTAGACGCCATAATCATTCTCGCTCCGGTGACCCTGATCCTTATGTTGCTGGCGATTTGGAGCTTTGATCCGCAACGAGGCCTGAGTGGGCGCCTGTTGAAAAGTAAAAGTTGAAAAGTAAAATTAGTACTTAAGTACTATAAAATGCCTATTAAAGCACTATACACTTAGGTATGCCTGCTGTGCTCTAATCTACCGAATACTAAATAATAACATCGATTAAAAACACATTGAGATTATTGCTTGTCTTATCTACGCTAATCTACTCATGCCTTTCTTTAGCTGAAAGCTTAGTTAGTGATAATAACAAGTTTAATTCGTTAGGTTACCGCGTTACGCACTACCGTGGCCCAATAGACACTCCGCCTGTAGGCGCGAAGCATATAACCACATTAGAGTTGCATGCTTTACTGTCCCATGAAGATGTTGTACCGATTAACGTGATGCCGTTACCTTGGTTGCAAGGTCAATTTGTCTTAACCGTTAAGGCGGAGCACATTCCTGGCACTTTATGGTTACCAAATATCGGTTATGGTGATTTACCGTTTAAATGGCAAGTGTATATGGAGAGAAGTTTATCCAGTATTGGTGAAATAAGTGACATGCCTGCATTCGTGTTTTATTGCAAGGTTAATTGCTGGCATGGTTGGAATGCTGCTAAACGGGCCTCTGCATTAGGTTATAATCATGTTTATTGGTATGGTGGTGGCATTGATGCATGGCTAGAGGCTCAATTACCAACCAGTATATGTGAGCCAGTGAGGCTTGAATACTCAGACACAGTCGCGGAGTTGGCCGTGTGCCCAAAATAATGAGAGGCTGCTTAAGCCCTAAACAGGAAGTCGGTATATATGTACAATTTGCTCATTGCGGATGATCACCCTTTATTTCGTGAAGCTATTGCTAATGTACTGGCTCATCGCTTTGGCGGTGGGGAAATCATAGAAGCTGGGGACTTGGATGAGGCGCTTTTGTTGGCGGATAACGATGACCTAGATCTCATATTGCTCGACTTGAATATGCCTGGCATGGACGGCCTTAACGGTTTAATTAAATTACGCAATCATGCACCTGCAGTGCCAGTGGTTATTATTTCCGCGGAGCAAAATCGCACCACAATATTAAATGCCATTACCTATGGCGCTGTGGGCTTTATCATTAAATCACTGCCTAAAGAGCAGATCTGTGCCGCCTTGGAGCAGGTGCTTGCAGGTAGCATTTACTTACCCCCAGAAGCTGTACGCTTAGATAGCGAAACACAGGTGCGACCTCGTAAAGAGCAAGCTTCGGCTATCACCAAAGAGATGCTGTTAAGCCTCACCCGAAGGCAGCTGATTGTGCTTGAGCACATGGCTCTTGGAGAGTCTAATAAACAGATTGCTTATAATTTAAATATTTCTGAAACTACGGTTAAGGCCCATGTTTCAGCCATTCTTAAAAAGCTGGACGTAACGAATCGCATCCAGGCTGTGCTGTCGGCAAAAGATCTGGAATTTAAATCTGTTTATTAATATGGCCTGTCTGGCAATAGTATGGCTATGCAGATGCAGAACTAGCGAATTTCAGTACGATAGCTAAAGCTATCCGGGCGCCCGCGAGTTATACGGAACTCAACGGGCTTGTTGTCTTTACTGTAGGTTAGGCGGTGCAATACCACCAGTGGGGAACCCACCTCCACATCCAGAGCCTTAGCGGTATTTTTATCCGCCGCTTCTGCGGTGAGGGATTCTTCTGAACGGATGATAGGTAGGTCAAACTGATCTACTACTACGGCATAGAGTAGATCCGGAATATGCACTTCTTCTTTTTCTAGGCCCCTAACCAAATCAGCAATCCACCAACACTTTTCTATCAGTACGGGTTTGTCGTCGCGATAGCCCATACGTTCGATGTATAGCATTGCAGTGTGTGAAGGCACATGTAGGCGCTGGCAAATTTTTTCGGTACCTTGGCGCAAGTCTCGAATTGGCGTTTCCTTATGGATACGAACAGGGTTGCCAGACGGATTACCGTAAGTGAAAAACTTAAACAAGCTGTTGTTGAAGTTGATGCGGGATACGTAGGTGCCTTTGCCCTGGTG
>JAERSU010000266.1 GCA_016845445.1 Oceanospirillaceae bacterium
CATTATATCCGCACAATACGGGCACCACACCAGTTAATGCGTCATCCAGCTCGCCATCACCTGTATCCACCAACAAGGGTTTACCGTGTAAGGCATTGAGCTTGGTTTTAGTCGCCACCACATGGATATTGTGCATACCTAGCCGACGAATCAAAGCGGGACTTAATTGTTGATTGCCGCGACCAAATATATGCCCTTGACCACCAATTAAAGTAATGTACATCTCACAATGCTGGCCTTGGGTTAGCTGCATTAATTGCTCGGCAGTGGCATCCGCAGCAATGAGCTCGCCGTTTTCGACAACGTCCACACCCAATAAGGTGTTGGCTAAACCTAAACGCTCCATAATGGCCGCCACCGTAGAACCTGATCCCATGATATAACGCACATCATCGGCCATGTTTTCAACCACCCAATCGGCAATGTCCAACAGCACTAGCTGCTCATCTTCTTTGCCACTGGAAGACTTGGTAGCTTGCATATATTGATGTTCTTCAGGCACCAGCAGTTCACCAAAATAACGCGCCTTTACCTGCCCTTGGCGAAAGGCTTGTTCGTCTATATCACGTACTTCATGGCTGCGCAGACTAACCAACTGGCCAGTAATTAACTTGGCCACTACCTGACCTGCAGCTTTAGGATTGATGCCGTAGACAGCCGAGTGAATTTTGACCCCTGCAGGAATACCCACCACAGGCACCTGTGAATCAATCGATTCCAAGGCTGTTAACATATCCCTTGCGGTGCCATCACCACCGGCAAACATAATCACATCAACGCCCAAAGTAGCCAACTGCAAGGCGGCATTCATGGTGTCCGTATAGTCACTTGGATGCTGCTTTGCCGCACCAATCACCTGATGTTTTATGCCCGCTTCAAGGGCGCATTGCTCACCCATATCTCCAGCATAGGTAAACAGCTCTACATCCAGCTCTAACAAGGGCTGTAAGGCAGCAAGGCAACGCTTATTTGCCTGCGGCTGAGCCCCTTTTGCTAAGGCTTCCTTAGCAATATTATCGCTACCTTTAAGGGCCACGCTACCACCTAGCCCAGCCAGTGGATTAACAATTAAACCAATGCGAAAGCTCATCTTAGCTCACCCGAAAACCCAGACCACTAAGCATTTTCTGGTCGGCTTCACTGTTCACACCATGGATCGTAAGGGTGCTAAATTCACGCCTAATTGGATACTCTTTGCGTAATAAATCAAAGGCTTCAGACACTGGCTCCACGCCTTGTAAGGCACGCCGTGTACTCTCATCATCAGCCAACAAGGGATAAACACTATTCACCGCCTCATTGAGCAACTGAGCTGCAGACATATCAGCAGACACCGTCAATTCAGTCACGGCTGCAGCGGGCAATAGTGGCGCTAAAGTTTGCCTAATAGGTAGATTAAAATGGCGACATAAGGACTGGTAAATCATCTCTGTGCCGCGCACCTTGCCTTCCAATGAATGACCGGCAATATGTGGCGTTACGGTTTGACAATAAGTCATAATGCCAGTGTCAACATTAGGTTCTTGCTCCCAGACATCCAAATACACCTGTAGATCAGCTTGTTTAGCCAAGCGTGCCTGTAGGGATTGCTGATCAACCACTTCGCCGCGCCCGGCACTTATCAACACCGCACCAGGTTTAATACTATCGATAAGCGGCCCATTAATCATGGCCATGGTGGCATGGGGCCCGGTTTTCGTAAGCGGGGTATGCAGGCTAATGATGTCAGCTGTAGCCATTAGCTCATCCAAGGGCACGTATTGGTGTGCGGCAGGCAAGTTTTGTTGCTTCGGTGGGTCGCTGCATATGACCTGCAATCCAGCGGCTTGCAAGCGCTTAATCAGACGCCCCCCGACATTACCTGCACCCACCACACCAATCACCCCTTGGCGCGGATCTACACCATGCTGCTGCCAAGCATGGTTTATGGCACTTATGGCAAAATCGCACACCCCTTCGGCATTACAACCAGGTGCATTGGTCCAGGCAATACCCTGACTATCCATGTAGGAGGTATCCAAATGATCAATACCAATGGTGCAGGTACCAACAAATTGCACCTGGCTAGCCTGTAAAAGACCTGCATTCACCTGCGCCGTAGAGCGTAATACCAGGGCATCGGCGTGGGCTACCTGAGAGGCATTGATGGTACGGCCATTAACCTTGGTAAGGGTGGCAATATCAGCAAAAAATTCATCCAATAAGAGAATGTTTTCATCAGCCACTATGTGCAATTTATTAGTCATATCACTGCCCCTGCGGCTCTTTGTTGCTAATTATTTCTCTGGCTTGGCGGTACCAGTCGCTTAAGTTGGGCACTTCACCCTCGTCATCCAAGGCAGGATAGGACAAACCATAACGATGACAATAATCAGCAATGGCTGGATGGCACCAACGAAACAGGGTGTGCTGGTATGCCTGCCCATGCAACTGAGGTTGATGGTACATTCCCGCAAGCTGCCGCTGACGTTGGGCCTCTAGTAGAATCACCGCCGCCGCCACAGACACATTAAAAGAATGGGTCATGCCGAGCATAGGAATCACCACATGATGATCGGCAGCCGTCACGGCTGTAGGGCTCACGCCTTCCATTTCAGCGCCCATAATCAATGCCGTTGGCCGAGTATAATCCAACTCACGAAAGTCTACCGCCTGATCGCTAAAATGTGCTGCTACCAACTGCATGCCTTGCTGTTTGGTTACTTGCAGCGCGGTTTCGATATGCTCATGCTGCACCACGTTCACCCACTGCTGGCTACCCCGGGCGGTACCACCATAGTCACGATAGCCTTCTTTGGGCGTTACCGCATGTGCCTGATGCACACCTACGGCATCACAGGTACGTAACAGAGCAGCAATATTCTGGCCTTTGTTAACTTGATCTGTAACGATGGTAAGGTCCAGCTGACGCTGCCCTAGGGTGCGTTTGAATTTGGCTAAACGGCTGGGAGTCATATCTTCACTGCCATGCAAAAGTCACTAAATTAGAAGCTGCCAATGATACCAACATAGGCTTGGTTTTTGTTACACTAGTCGCATAAATGATATATTTAATTTTCCCAGCATGAGCACAAACCAACCCCAAGTTATCGCCTTCCAAGGTCACGAAGGAGCCTATTCGCACCTTTCCTGCACCAAGGTCTTTCCCAACACCCCAACCCAAGCCTGCTTAACCTTTGCTGATGCCATGGAAACCGTAGAACGGGGCGAGGCCGATGTAGCCATGATTCCAGTAGAAAACTCCACCGCTGGCCGCGTTGAAGAAATATATCGCCAACTCCCTAACACCTCCCTGTACATTATTGGCGAACACTATGAGCCGGTTAATCACTGCCTCATGGCATTACCAGGTACACTGCTAGAAGACATTACCCGGGCTGGCTCTCACCCACAAGCGCTGGCGCAATGCAGCGGTAATTTAAAACACTTGGGCATCCGCCCACAGGCCACCTTGGACACCGCAGGCGCCGCTGTAGAGGTTAGCCAAAGTCAAGACCCAAGCTTGGGTGCCATTGCCTCTAGCCTAGCGGCAGAGCTGTACAACTTACACATTTTGAAAGAAAACTTCCAAGACGTGGATGGCAACACCACCCGCTTCTTGATTCTGTCCCGCGAACATAAAATACCCGTCAGACAAGCCAATAAGAAATACATTACCTCCTTCTTGTTTACCGTGCGCAACATCCCTTCAGCCCTCTACAAGGCTATGGGTGGTTTTGCCACCAACGGTGTCAACATGGTGAAGCTAGAAAGTTATACCCCTGGCGGCCGCATGATCGCCACGCAATTTCATGTTGATTGTGAAGCTCACCCTGATGATCCCAACATGATCTTGGCCATGGATGAGTTAGCTTATTTTGCCAAAGACATCCGCATGCTTGGTACCTATGCCGCCAATCCATTCCGCGACCAAGATTAACTTATCATTATGTTCAATATGCAGCGTTTTCGCCTTATCCTATTGGCCTTCATGGCGGCTTTTATCGGCCTTATGGTTGGTTTGGAGTGGCAGAAATCGCAACAAGATGGCGTCTGTAACGCTAGCCACCAATGGTGTGAGAGCGAGGTATCCGGTGAATCTAGCCGCATGCAGGTGATCAGTGATACACAGGGCGATCGTATTATTACCCCCACCCCCATTCGTATTCAATTTGACGGCTTAGCAGATGCACAAAATGTAAAGGTACGACTTAGCGGCCATAATATGTATATGGGTCAGTTTGATATCACCTTACTACCTCAGGATAACCTCTGGCAGGCAAGGACGCCCTTGCCCAACTGCATTCCTGATCACGAAATGATTTGGCGAATTGATTTTCTACCACCGCATAAGGGGGTGTACTTTTTCACCTCTAATGAGTACGAGAACTCCGCCAGCACCAACACTGCCAATACTGGAGTAGAGTAATGAGCACCAATGCCAAATTCACCTATGCCATTGCCATCATCTTGCTATTTGCGGCAGGCATGTGGGTCGCTAGCCAAGGCTTTCTACAAACCAAAGATCAGGCACCTAGCTCCTACGCCGCCTTAGGCGGAGACTTTACTTTAAATAGTGCCGAAGGCCCCGTCAGTCTTACCGATTACCGCGGCAAACTGGTGGTAATTTATTTTGGTTTCATGTCCTGCCCGGACATTTGCCCCACGGCTTTATCGGGTCTGAGCGCCGCTATGCGTTCCCTTGCACAAGACCAACAGGATAACATCCAGCCCTTGTTTATTAGTGTCGACCCAGAGCGTGACAGCCTGGATAATATGGCTGCCTTTACTGCTTTCTTTTACCCCACCATGAAGGGCTTAACGGGTGAATTAGCCTATTTAGACAAGTTGGTACGTCAATATGGCGCCTACTTCCGCCATGTACCCCTAGAAAACTCAAGCCTTGGCTACACCGTAGATCATACTTCGCGTTTGTATGTCATTGATCAACAAGGCAAGCTCATCGACACCATTCCCCACAATACGCCTGTGGTAGAAATAGAAGCCATGCTCAAGCGCCACCTGTAGGTCGGGTGTTAACCCGACATGTTGGTTTGCATGCCGAGCTACAATTCATCTGGCCAGTAGAACTTTTCTATACTAAGGTCACCAGCAAAATGCACTTGCAAAGCGTCGGCCCAAGCTTGGGCGCGCTGCGGCAGCCCATTAATCGAGTAGTCTCGCGCCTGCTTTGCCACGGCATGGCGAAAGTCTGTATCATCATGGGCTTGGCCGGACAAGTTATCTGCACTGGCATGAAACTTACGCCCACAAGCCTGCATAAAATGCCATTCCATGGCTTGTGGTTTTACTTCCATCTGCTCAAACTCGGCCTGCTGCTCAGACGTACGCCCATCGGGACGGTACCAATAACCAAAATCTTCTAGTTGGCGACGTGTAGGGCCAGCTACACACCAGTGGGCGACCTCATGCATGGCGCTAGCAAAATACCCATGGGCAAAGACCACTCGATTAAATTCACAGTCATGATCAGCAGGCAAATAAATAGGCTCACCATCACCGGCAACTAGACGGGTATTGTGCTGTTCGGCAAACAGCTCATCAAACAAACGAATTAAATCTGTCACACCGTCTTCCAGATCTTCTACTTGCATGTCGTAATCACTTATATATATGAGTGCATTGATAATCAAAGGTCGCTATTATACAGCACCTGAAAAGGAAGAAACTGCGTCTTATGTCAAACTTTACCCTGCCGCAAGCCAATGATTGGCGCTTATTTATCAAGCTAGCAAGCCCCATTCTATTAGCCGAACTACTGCACCTAAGTTCTACTGTTGTGGATACCATTATGGCCGGCCAATATTCGGCAACGGATTTAGCTGGTGTGTCAGTCGGTGGCAGCGTACTCTTCCCAATTCTTATCTTCTTAGTGGGCATTATAATGGCCACCACGCCTCAGGTAGCCCAGTACGTTGGCGCTAAGCAGATTGAACGCATTGGTGCCTTTGTGCAGCAGTCCATCTGGTTGGCCATCATACTTGGCTGTGTGGGCATCATGGCTGCCAATGCCATCGAGCCGGTATTTAACCTGCTCAGTATTCACGGCCCCATACGCCAGATTGCCCTGGACTACCTATTTGCCGCGGCTTTTGCTTTGCCCGCCCTATGCATCGTACAGTCTTTACGCAGCTTAAGTGAAGGCCTCAGTAATACCAAGCCCATGGTGTATTTCACCTTGCTAGGGGCCGTCATTAATATTCCCATGAATTACATCTTCATCTACGGGAAATTGGGCCTACCTGCCATGGGGGGTGTAGGTTGTGGCTGGGCCACCTGCATCAGCGCCTGGGTCACGGCATTTGGCATGGCCATCTACGTTTATCGCAAACCTCTCTACCGCCCTACGGCACTGTTCAATGGCTTTCGCTTGCCCGATATAAGCATCTTTCGGCAGCTATTAAAGGTTGGTGTACCCATTGGTGTTGCTATTTTTATTGAAGCCACCATGTTTGCCATCATCGCCCTATTCCTAGCGCCACTAGGAGCAACAACGGTGGCTGGCCATCAAGTAGTACTCAACTTTTCTTCCCTTAGCTTTATGATACCCTTGAGTATCGGCCTTGCCCTAACCATTCGCGTCGGCCAAGCCGTAGGGGCACGCAATTTGCTAGCAGCAAGACAAGCCACCTTTATGGGATATATATTAGCAACCGGCATGGCCTTAGCTACCTGCAGCTTAATGTTACTACTGCCCGAACACATAGCTGGCATCTACACCAATGATCAGCAGGTTATTGATGCCGCCGTCAGTCTATTTGCTCTAGCAGCCATGTTCCAGCTATCCGATGCCATCCAAGTAGCCGGCGCTGGTATCTTGCGTGGTTATAAGGACACCCGCTGGCCCATGACTATTATTCTAGTGTCCTACTGGGTGGTTGGCCTGCCCTTGGGCTACGCCCTTGGCATGACCGATCTACTCATGCCGGCCCTGGGTGCTGAAGGCTTTTGGATCGGGCTGATTTTTGGCCTAACCTGCGCCGCCATTTTGCTGTTAATAAGGGTTTTACGTGTCGTCAATAAACCTATTTAGGCGGGCAAATATTTTCCTGCCTAGGGCTTGAAATTAGGCAGACCATCCTTATATAAGAAAAAGTTGATACAATCCCACATTTAAGGGCTGAGTTTTACCTCAAAAAATCGTATCATTAGCCCATTATAGACACAGTGGCAAAATGCCAGGAGAAAAAACCATGAGCGAAAACACAGTAGCCGTAACTGACGCTTCCTTCGACATTGACGTAATCAATTCCGACGTACCAGTATTGTTGGATTTTTGGGCGCCATGGTGTGGCCCTTGCAAGATGATCGCTCCAGTACTGGAAGAAGTGGGTGCCGAATTCGAGGGCTCTGTCAAAGTTTGCAAGATCAATGTTGACGAGAACACAGAAATTGCTGGTCGATTTGGCGTGCGTGGTATCCCTACTCTAATGCTCTTCAAAGACGGCGAAGTAGCTGGCACCAAAGTTGGCGCCATGTCCAAGTCTGACCTGTTGGCCTTTATCTCCGACAACACCTAATTCGCAGTTCACTGCACCCCTAAAGCCCGCCACTCACGCGGGCTTTTTTGTGCCTACTGTTTTTTTCAGTGGTACCACTAACAAGTGGCGATTGAGGTGTAAAAAAGCCCGCTAGTGAGCGGGCTTTCGTCAGTTACTTGTGCTTGTTAAGCAGCATATCTAATTTGGAGGCCATGCGTTGGTTTTCGTCTAGACCTTTGAATGGATTGTCAGCTTTTTCTACCTTGGCTTCGGCATGGCGCTTTTGCGTACGTTGCGCCTGGCGTTGTTGTGACTGCTTGGTAGTTTTATTTGGCCGGCGTGCGCCACGCTTACCGTCTTTGCCATCTTTATTTCGCGGCTTAGGGTCACGCTGGGCAGGCAACTTGCTCGCAGCATGAGCGGCTTCATCAGCCGTTACCGCGCCATCGGCTTCGCCGAGCAAATTAACGCGCTCAGCACCATCTTTTTGTGAACGTAAATAAGCGTAGGCACGTACGTAACTTGCCAGACCGCGCTTAATCTTATTTTGACTAAGCTTACCATCAGCAATCAATTCTTCCTGAATACCAATTTTAAGTGGCTTAGGTTCAGCAATAGAAAAGGTTTGCGGGTAGGTTTCACACAGCAACTGCACAGCGGCACGGTTAGCTGCGCGACTCTTGGCTTTTTTCCGCTCCGCGGCCGCCGCGTCGGTATTTGCCATTGGCTCTGCAGAAGCCTGGGCTTCCATATTAGTGTCTTGCGAGTTATTTTCTAAGGTAGGATCGGTCTGTTGATTCATGCGTAGTGCTTGTTTGTTTAAGAGGCTGGTCATCCTGTTGCGGTGTCAGCACTCGGTTTTGTGGTTTTGGACGAGCTTCAGAGGTCAGGGATACCGCTGGGGCTTCTAATTCGGTCGGACTCAATACTTCTTCAGCCTGCTGCTTAATTTCAGCTAAGCTTTGCTGCACTTCACTGCCCTTTTCTGTCAAGGATTGATACTGTTCGCGTAGGTTTTCCACCTTATCGCGGCTAGACTGCAAAGTAGCCTCGGTTTGCTCTACAAAGGCTTGCATCTTTTCCAGCATATGACCTACGTCATTAAACTTCTCACCACTCATGGTAAATATCATCCTTTCTTAATACCTTACGGCAGGGGGAATTGTAACCATTAACGCCCACAAATAAAACGATAAACTTGTGTTTCTGCGTAACTAGTGCCTATACTGTAAGTACCCATAGTCAATTAACTAACCTTGTTTTCGATTAATTTGACTGGAGGAGTTAGCCATGAGTAAGTCTCGTCAATCTCCCAAAGGGCAACACGATACCACTGACACAAAGGTGGTTGATCTATTTACTGGCAAGCCTTTGCAATCAGGACATGCCCCCCGGATTGTACGCTTGGCACCTGAGTTAGATGGTTTTGAAGCCCTCTATTCCGACACACACGGCACCCCTGTCGCTGGACAAGAAGTCTTCAGTGTCAACGTTCTCTTCTGGGCCCTACTTAGTGATGGCAAGGTGGTTGGTCTCATTCCTTGGTACGATACCCTGCTGCGCTGCCCCGACCTTAACCACCCAGAAACTGGCTTTTTTATCGGTTACTTTGACCCAGGTATTGATGACTATCTAACCTGCGCCCCTGAACACAAGCGCGCAGAACTCCTTGCCGCCGCTAACTATTTTAGCTTTGAAGCTAGTCAAGAACGTGTCATTTTACAAGAGCTGCCGGACACCTGTGGTACCCATGCCATTTTTTCACGGCATGAAAATCTTGAAAATTTCACCATGAGTGAAGTATTTAGCTGGCGCTTATTAAGTGATGGCACCGTGCAAGCCATGGTTATTGACTTACACGAGGTGAAGACCTGGCCGGTATTGCTGGGGGACCAAAGCCTGCGCGGTTGCGATGAAACCGACGATTTTCGCTGCTTCTTCCAATACCGTATCGCCGTCAAGATTAAACAGCAAGATGAAGAGCTACAGGCTATCTTGCAAAGCTTTAATGAGACCTAGCCTTTACGAATAAGGTAGTGATACTCACCATTGACCTGTTCTTCACTGAGCAACTCATGCCCCAAAAACAGGCAGAATTTAGGAATATCACGTTGCGTAGACGGGTCCGTAGCCAACACCTGTAGAATCTGACCTACCTCAATATCCCTTATCTTACTGTGCATCATCATCACCGGTTCAGGACAAAACAAACCAATGGCATCCAAAACCAAGTCAGGAGTCGGAGATTCACTCATGGATATTCCTCAAACACACAATGGGGCTAGTAAATAATGCGGCATTCTACCTGCAATAGGGTCGCAGTTGAATAGCAAAACATTCATTGCATGCAACTTCACCATCATTGCTAGCCAAGCGCTGCAACCCCCGGCAATTGTGCATACCAAGCTTTCACCCAGGCTGCCGACTGCAAAATGGCCTGCCATTGATCTAAGGGCGCCCCCTTGTAAGGCTTAAAACCATGATCCATGTTTTCCAGCCAATGCACTTTGATAGAATTGGGTAAAGCATAACCTTCTACCTCTTGTTGGTTACCTAAAGCATCTCGAGTACCCTGCACGATGAGGCCTGGGGCTTGATTAGTGAGCAGATGCTCAGTACGCAGAGTCTGGGGTTTAGCTTGCGGGTGAAAGGGATAACCTAGTGCACACCAGCCGGCAACTTGCTGCGCATGAGTTTGCGCCATCAAGCTGGACATACGGCCACCAAGGGATTTGCCCATCAACAAGGGCCGGTGGCCGTAGCCCAATAAGTCTAACCATTGTTGATGTTCATGTAAAAGCACTGGCACTCTAGCCGGAGGCCGACGCTTGCCGGTGGCTTGTATGGTTTGCATATATTGATAATTAAACAAACTAACCTTAAAACCATGGTCAATCAGGGCATCCGCCCAGCGTTGCATAAACTCATGTTGCATACCCACCGCTGAACCATGGGCTAGAATGGCGTGTTGACCTTCCCCTGCCTGTAAATAATCCCCTAAAGAGCTGGTTTTTAGCTGTAAATGTTTAGACCGATAATGTTTTGACATAAGTCAGTTCTCTATGAAAGTCAGCCTGCTAGACTGGCCGTGCTTGGCATACCTCTAAATAGGTATGCAGCCTAACCCATACTCAGGTTAGGAAGCAAAATAACTTCTGACTAACTTTTAGGCATAAGTTTATAACAAATTGAAATATATGAGCTATATTTATGATTTATACCGGGAATTATATTGGCTTTCAGATTGAATCCTGGCGCCAATTCAAGGATAATTTGCCGCATAAATTTGCCCGCATTATGGGCAGGCCCCGGAGTAACACCCGGAGCAACAATAACTAAAGAGTGCCAACACCCGATTTGTCTGGGTTGTGGGGCTTTTTTTTATTTTTAGCACTTGATGAGAAACTACTATGAGTGAAACTACTCCCGACACTTATAACTATAAGGTCGTGCGCCAGTTCGCCATCATGACAGTGGTATGGGGTATCGTCGGTATGACCGTCGGTGTCTGGATCGCTGCTCAGCTGGTTTGGCCCGCCTTAAACTTTGATACGGCTTGGTTAAGCTTTGGTCGCTTGCGCCCATTGCACACCAACGCGGTTATCTTCGCCTTCGGTGGTAGCGCCTTGTTCGCCACCTCCTACTACGTTGTACAGCGTACCTGTCAGGTACGTTTGTTTGCTGAACCCTTGGTAAAATTCACTTTCTGGGGTTGGCAAGCAGTGATAGTGTTGGCTGCCATTACTCTACCTATGGGTATTACCACTTCAAAAGAGTACGCAGAACTTGAATGGCCTATCGACATTTTGATTACGCTGGTATGGGTTTCCTACGCCATCGTCTTCCTCGGCACCGTTGCCAAGCGTAAAACTTCTCACATCTACGTGGGTAACTGGTTCTACATGGCCTTTATCATTACCGTAGCTGTACTCCACGTGGTAAACAGTGCTGCTGTGCCAGTCACCCTAACCAAGTCCTACTCCGCCTACGCGGGCACCGTGGATGCCATGGTTCAGTGGTGGTACGGTCACAACGCTGTAGGTTTCTTCTTGACTGCTGGCTTCCTGGGCATTATGTACTACTTTGTACCTAAGCAAGCTGAGCGCCCAATCTTCTCCTACCGCCTATCTGTTGTGCACTTCTGGGCACTCATCGCTACCTACATGTGGGCTGGTGGTCACCACCTGCACTACTCCGCCCTACCGGATTGGACCCAGTCTGTGGGTATGGTTATGTCCCTGATCCTGCTGGCGCCTTCTTGGGGTGGTATGATCAACGGCATGATGACCCTGTCTGGTGCATGGCACAAGCTACGTACTGATCCAGTACTGCGTTTCCTAGTGGTATCCCTGTCTTTCTACGGTATGTCTACCTTCGAAGGCCCAATGATGTCCATTAAGACGGTAAACGCTCTATCTCACAACACTGACTGGACCATTGGCCACGTACACGCTGGTGCTTTGGGCTGGGTGGCTATGATCTCCATCGGTGCTGTTTACCACATGCTGCCTAAGCTATTTGGTAAGGCCTCCATGTACAGCGTTAAGCTAATCAACACTCACTTCTGGCTGGCTACTATTGGTACTGTATTGTACATCGCCGCTATGTGGGTGAACGGTATTCTGCAGGGCCTAATGTGGCGCGCAGTTAACCAAGACGGTACGCTGACCTACAGCTTCGTTGAAGCACTTGAGGCCAGCCATCTAGGTTATGTTGTCCGTGTAATTGGTGGTAGCTTCTTCCTAACCGGTATGCTGATCATGGCTTACAACACCTGGCAGACCGTTCGCGCTAACTCTACTGCTCCAGCGCTTGCTGAATCTGCTGCATAAGGAATCACCATCATGATTAAACACGAAACTATTGAAAAGAACATCAGCCTGATGGTTCTATTGATCGTCATCGTTATCTCCGGTGGTGGTCTGGCTGAAATCGTACCTTTATTCTTCCAGAAAGAAACCACTGTGCCTGTACAAGGCCTGCGCGTTTTGACTCCCGTTGAATTAGAAGGTCGAGACATCTACATCCGCGAAGGCTGTAACGTGTGTCACACTCAGCAAATTCGTCCATTCCGTGCAGAAACCGAACGCTATGGCCACTACTCTGTGGCTGGTGAATTCGTTTACGACCATCCATTCCTATGGGGTTCCAAGCGTACTGGTCCAGACCTAGCGCGCGTCGGTGGTCGTTACTCAGATGACTGGCACCGTGCTCACCTGTATAACCCACGTGACGTCGTACCTGAATCCGTTATGCCTTCTTATCCATGGTTGTTCAGCAACAAGCTAACCGGTGAAGACACAGCGAATAAGATGCTAGCGCTGCGTGCCGTAGGTGTACCTTTCACCGACGAAGCCATTGCCAATGCTGAAGCTGACGTTAAGGGTAAAACCGAAATCGAAGCGCTGGTTGCCTACCTACAGCAACTCGGCACTGTGATGTCTAACAGGCGTTAATTATGACCTACGATAGCTACGGCCCATATATAGTTGTAATCATGCTGGTGACCTTCATTGGCCTCTATGCATGGGTTTTAAGTCCTAAACGCACAAAAGGCTTCAATGAAGCCGCCAACTTGCCCTTCGCAGATGAAGAGAAGGCCAAGGAAATGAATGGAGACATCAAACATGACTAGTTTTTGGAGTATGTGGATCTCAGTCATCACACTTGCTGTGATCTTTGGCTGCTTGATCCTAGTAATGCGCACTCGTAAAAGCGAAGTGTATAAAGAAACCACCACTGAAACCATGCACCATGCCTTTGATGGCATCGAAGAACTGGACAACCCGCTACCACGCTGGTGGTTCAACATGTTCCTCATTACCATCGTCTTTGGTCTGGTGTACCTGTTCCTGTACCCAGGTCTTGGTAACTATAAGGGTTACCTAAACTGGACCAGCTACAACCAGTGGGAAGAAGAAATGGCACACGCAGAAGAGCACTACAAGCCTGTATTTGCTAAATTTGCTGGCCTATCCGTAGAAGAAATCGCCACCAATGACAATGCTCGTCTGATGGGTCAACGCATGTTTAACAACAACTGTGCCCTATGTCACGGTCAAGGTGGCGCGGGTGCCTACGGCTTCCCTAACCTATCTGACAGCGACTGGCTGTATGGCGGTGACGGTGCCACCATTAAGGCTTCCATCACTAATGGTCGTTCGGGCGCCATGCCTGGCTGGGGTGCAGTAATTGGTGAAGACGGCGTACGCAACGTGACCTCTTATGTAATGAGCATCAGCGGTCAAGCAGCCGATGCCACTGCCGCTGCGCAAGGTAAGACAACTTACCAAGCTATGTGTGTGGCCTGTCACGGTGTTGACGGTACTGGCAATAAACTGTTGGGCGCACCTAACCTGACTGACGACGTGTGGCTGTATGGCAGCACCTTCGAAAAAGTTGCTCACACCATTCGTCAAGGTCGTGCTGGTGTGATGCCGGCCCACGGCGCCCTGTTAAGCGATGACAAGATCCACTTGATCTCTGGCTACGTTTACAGCCTGTCTAACTAATTAGGCACAAAATGTAGGTCGGGTTTTATCCGGACATGTAGATCGGCCTTTAGGCCGATATGTCAGGCTAAAGCTCAACCTACAATAAGACGATAACCGCGTCATAAAAATTAAAAAAGCGGATTCAGTGAACTCTGATTCCGCTTTTTAATTTATATATAGAGAGTATATCGGCAACATTGATATGGAAAAGATCCCTACCAAACAGGTCGACAGTAAACCTAAAAAACAAGTCATCGACCTTTACGCAAAAAGCGAACGTATTTACGTGCGTGCCTACAAGGGCTTATATCGTAACCTGCGTAATATCATGGCTTGGTTGTTGCTTGGTGCTTACTTCATTAGCCCGTGGTTTAGTTGGGATGATCGCCAAGCTATTCTGTTTGACTTGCCAGCTCGTCAGTTCCATATTTTTGGCCTGACCTTCTGGCCCCAGGATTTTGCCTTATTAAGTGGTTTACTCATCCTGTTTGCCTTTCTTCTCTTCTTCATCACCGTATTTGCCGGTCGAGCCTGGTGTGGTTACACCTGCTTTCAAACCGTATGGACCTACTTCTTTATGTGGGCCGAAGAATTTGCCGAAGGCAGCCGTAACGATCGCGTGAAACTCGACAAGCAGCCTATGAGCTTGACCAAGTTCCGCAAGAAGCTGCTGAAACATAGCATATGGACAATCATTTCTCTTGCCACGGCCATTACATTTGTTGGCTACTTTACCCCTATTCAAGAGTTAATTGGCAAGTTCTCTAGCTTTAACTTTGGCCCTTGGGAATCCTGGTGGTTGCTGTTCTTCACGGTGGCTACCTATGCCAACTCTGGTTATATGCGTGAGCAGGTGTGTAAGCACATGTGCCCCTACGCTCGCTTTCAGAGCGTTATGTTTGACCCCAACACACTGATCATTAGTTATGATGAAGCCCGTGGTGAACCGCGTGGTAAAGGCTCACGCAAAACAGACGTCGATCAGGACCTAGGCGACTGCGTTGACTGTGGCGTTTGTGTTGCTGTGTGCCCGGTTGGCATCGATATTCGCGACGGCCTGCAGTACGAGTGCATATCTTGTGCCGCCTGCATTGACGGCTGTAACGAAGTTATGGAAAAACTCGGCAAACCCAAAGGCTTGGTACGTTATGCCACCGAAAATGTACTAGAAGGCAGTGAATACCATCTCCTGCGCCCACGCTTTATTGGCTATGGGGTGGCCGTTATCGCTATTGCCGTCTACATCGGTTTCCAACTGATGTCTCGTGTGCCCATTGAGGTGGATTTGATTCGTGATCGCCAAGTGTTATTCCGTGACCTTGGCCATGGTGTGATTGAAAACACCTACCACCTTAAGGTGTCAAATAAAAGCCAGCAAGCCATGGTATTGAGGGTTGAACTCAATGGCATTACGCAATACGAATATATTGGTGATCAACGCTTAGCAATTGGCCCCAACGCCACTGTTGAGCAAATGATTCGCTTACGCGTGCATACGGATATGCTAGACGCCCCTAAAACTGACATCACATTTGATGTAAAATCCACCTCTGATAACAGCGTCAAGATGGAACAGGAGTCTCGCTTCCTGGCCCCGGCTGGTCAAGTATTATAATTGGAGCCCCCATGTCTAACATGAACGAAGCAGCACGCCCATGGTATCGTCAACCTTGGCTGTGGTTTTTACTTACCCCATTGATAGCTGTGTTTATCGTTGGCACCTCCTACGCCTATCTATCTGTGGTTACTTTCGATGGCATGGTAAAAGGTGATTACGCCAAATCGGCCAAGAGTTTTAACATCGATGCTAGCCGCCTGACACAAGCCGCTACCCTAGGCTTAACCGCCGAACTCTATGTTGACGAAGTAACCGGTGACTTGCGCTTAAAAATGCAATCAAAAGACACCTTTAATAATGACACCTTGTTGCTGTCTGTGATTCATCCAACCATGGAAGATCTGGACCAGGATCTCACTTTGGCCCGTCGTAACGATGGTCAATATTACGGTTCGCTAAGTAAAAATATCACCGGTAAACGCTATATTCATCTCATGGATGAACAGCAAAGCTGGCGCATGATGACTGAGGCGAACACGCCTTGGCCAACCGCCATCAGCCTAGTACCCAATACCGCTGAATAAATACCTTGCATGAGCACTGAATGCTTTCACTGTGGTGAAGAAGTCCCTACTGACAGCAGTTATCAGATAATCTTGGACCACACACCACAGGCGGTCTGTTGTATTGGCTGCCAAACCGTAGCCAATACCATCATTGACCAGGGCTTGGCGGATTACTATCGTCACCGCCAAATAAGTCGCGGTGCAGGCCCTTCCCTACCAGCAAACATCAACATTGAAGTCAGTGATAGCAGTCACTGGCAAGCTTATGACGATGATGATGTACAAGGTGCCTTCGTACGTAGCAAAGCAGATAGTGAAAAGGAAACCGAACTGGTTATTGACGGGCTAACCTGTGCCGCCTGTGTTTGGTTATTAAACCAACATGTTGGCAAACTAAAAGGTGTGCTGCACTTTAATGTCAATCTAACGACCCAGCGAGCCTACGTCCACTGGGATAGTCAGCAGATTAACTTAAGTCATATCATGGCTGCCATCGATGCCATTGGTTATCAGCCAGGCCCCTATCAGGCCAGCCTCGCCGCGCAACGCAAAGCCAAGGACAAACGGCAAATGATCTTCCGCCTGGGTGTAGCTGGTCTTGGTGCCATGCAGGTGATGATGCTGTCATTTGGCATGTACGCAGGCATGGCCCAAGGCATGCAAGTGGATTACCTACACTTCATGCGCTGGGCTGCCCTGGTGTTGTCTACCCCGGTTGTATTGTATTCAGCTGCGCCCTTTTTCAAAGCTGCCTATCGCGCCTTAAACAATCGCCATTTGGTTATGGATGTGCCTGTGTCATTGGCCATTGGGGCAGCTTATATTGCGAGCCTCTGGGCCACGGTGTTTAAAACCGGTGAAGTCTATTATGACTCAGTGACCATGTTCACCTTTCTGCTACTGCTTGGCCGGTTTGTGGAATCCACGGCCCGTTATCATGCTGGTCACGCAGGCAATGAATTGCACCAGCTTTTGCCGCCCGTATGTGAAAAGGTGGCGGCTGGCGAAGCCGAGCAGATCGCAGTTAGCAAACTACAAGCTGGTGACCTTGTTAGGGTACTACCCGGCGCCACCATTCCCGCAGATGGAACCCTTATGCAAGGCACAAGCAGTATCAATGAGGCAGCCCTCACCGGTGAATTTATGCCCGTTGACAAGCAACAAGGGGATCAGCTGACGGCCGGTACAGTAAACGTTGCCAGTGCTTTACTGATGCAGGTGACGCATACACAAGACGATAGCCGCCTACAACAGATTCTGAGCATGGTGCAACAGGCCCATAGCTTTCGCCCACAGCTCTCCAAAAGTGCCGACCAGGTGGCCCACTACTTTGTGTTTGCCGTACTGGTCATCTCTGCCATCGTTTACAGCAGTTGGTATTTGCTGGATCCAAGCAAGGCCTTTTGGATAACCCTGTCCGTATTGGTGATCACCTGCCCTTGCGCCCTCTCCTTAGCGGCGCCCACTGCCACTGCCGTCGCTACGGCTAGCTTACGCCGACAAGGCATTCTCATGACCAGAGAAGACTCCCTCGAGCAAATCGCCAAGGTTGATACCCTGGTATTTGACAAGACCGGCACCCTCACCACCGGGGCCATGTCCCTGCAACAGGTATTGCCTTTAGGTGAACTGGATGAAGCGACCTGTAAACTGCTAGCAGCCCGCCTAGAACAAGAATCCGAGCACCCAATTAGTCGTGCTTTTCGTCACCTTGATGGTAGCCAATACCCACTCACGGATATGCAAAACCACCCTTCACAGGGCCTTAGCGGTTATTGGCCGGCCAACAACATGCAGCTGCGTCTAGGCAAACCTGAATTCGTCCAACAACTAGGCCAATGGCAAGCACCACTACGCCCCACAGCCGAAGGCGTGTGGCTGCTATTAGGCAACCAACATCAGGCCTTGGCATGGATACACATTGCCGATGCCAAACGGCCTGAGTTAACCAAGGTCATGCCACAACTCAAGGCCCTAGGTATGGAATTGTGTATCCTTTCAGGCGATCACCCCAGCAATGTGGCTGAGCTGGCACAAGCATTAGAGGTAGATGAATGGCAGGCAGGGCAAACCCCAGCACAAAAACTGGCCTTTATCAAAGCCAAACAAGCAAAAGGCAAGCGGGTACTAATGATTGGTGATGGCATTAATGATGCGCCGGTAATGGCCGCCGCCGATGCTTCGATTGCCATGGCTTGCGGCACTGATTTGAGCAAGGCAAGTGCCCCAGCCCTGCTATTGCGTGACCACTTAGGTTTAATTGGCATCCTAATTAAAAAAGCCCGCCATACCCGCCGCATTATGATTCAAAACCTAGGCTGGGCCTTGCTGTATAATATCATTGCTTTGCCCTTAGCCGCATCGGGCATGGTACCCCCCTGGGGGGCAGCCACTGGCATGTCATTCAGTTCCTTGTTTGTGGTGTTAAATGCTACCCGTTTGCGTCGCATTAAGCATGACGTACAATAACCCTTGCAGGTCGGGTCAGCGTGCCCTTTGGTTCGTTAACCTGACAATAATTTGTGTCGGCCAAAAGGCCGACCTACAACATTAAGGTTGTTCTATGGACATCATCTTTTTGCTCATCCCCGTTGCTATCATTCTAGTAGCTGTGGCCACTTGGGGCCTGCACTTTTCCCTCAAGAGTGGTCAGTTTGACGACATGGATTCACCCGCGAGTCAAATCCTCTTTGATGACGATGAAGACCTGATCCCCGACGATGCCAAGGGTAAAACCCAAGGCACTGACAAAGCCAAAGATTAATTCATGACGGCCGAACTACTTGCTGCCCTAGCCATTGGCTTTGCCGGCGCTGGTCACTGCATCGGTATGTGTGGTGGCATCAGTGCCGCCTTAAGCCTAGGTGTACAAGGTAATGATAGTCAGACCCTACGCTATAGCCTAGGCTTCAATCTAGGGCGTATCCTTACTTACGCACTCATTGGTGCTTTAGTCGGTGGCCTTGCCGCCAGCATAGAACTTAATCAATACTTACAGGAAAGCCTCTACCTGGCCGGCAGCATGTTAATACTTATGGGCCTTTCCATCGGCCAATGGTGGCATGGTGTACGCCGCATCGAAGCCTTGGGCAAAGGTATTTGGCGCTTGCTTCAGCCGATAACCAAACGCCTGCTGCCCATTAGCAGCTTGCCGCAAGCCTTGGCCCTTGGTCTAGTATGGGGTTGGCTACCCTGCGGACTTATTTATTCCAGTCTGATCTGGGCAAGCAGCGCTGCCAATTGGCAAGACAGTGCCATGTTGATGGCCGCCTTTGGTATTGGCACCTTACCTGCCAACCTTGCCAGTGGCTTATTTGCCCAACAACTTAAATCACTTTTACGCGCTCGCTTAAGTCAAAGTTTGCTGGGTCTAAGCA
>JAERSU010000267.1 GCA_016845445.1 Oceanospirillaceae bacterium
ATTAAGAGCGCTACAAACAGGTATTCTTCACCCCACACAGCGATGGAGGTAGCAAAGCGGATGGCCACACCCGTTTCATTCACTACCGCCAAGACAATGCCAATTGCCGCCACAGCAATCATGATCTTGCCGGCCGATTCACCACCATCAGCCAAAGCTTGTATCATTAATTTAGGCCGGCGACGAAATTCAGAATTAAGCACCAAACCACAAATGGTGGCCGTGGCTAAACCAACGAAACCCGACATGGAAGGCGTATAACCAAGCAAAAATGCCACCATCAAAGCGGCAATGGGCACCGCAACCAACAAACCATTAAGCCAATCTTGGCGGGTTAATTTGGGTAGGTCTTCTGCGCTCATAGGTTGCTGATTTAAGCGAATGGCTTCGGCATAGACCTGGGCAAATAAGCTCATGTATTTAAATAGTGCTGGTAAGGCAGCAGCAGCAATGATAGACAGATAAGGCATACCGACCATGTCCGCCATAACAAACACCGCCGCAGCCATAATCGGTGGCGTTAACTGCCCACCCGAAGAGGCCGAGGTTTCCACTGCTGCAGCAAATTTAGCGGAAAAGCCTTGCTTCTTGATCATCGGGATGGTGAAGACACCCGTGCCAGCAATATTGGCCGCCACAGAGCCGCTCATCATGCCAAAGACCGCACTGGCAACAATGGCAGCATGGGCCGCCCCGCCGCGAATACGCCCTGTTAAAGCAGTGGAAATACGAATCAGGCTCTGACCTGCACCTGTGTGTTCTAACATGGCACCAAAAATCAAAAACACCAACACAGTATTAGCAACTAATCCGGTAGTACGGCCAAATACCCCATCAAAGGAATACCAGGCAATCTGCATAAAGTTACCTTCATCCATACCAAAATGGCGCAGTACACCAGGCAAGTCAGGGCCAACAAAACCAAACACGGTAAAAACCAACACCAATATAACTAAAGATGGTCCCCAGGCTCGGCGAGTCGCCTCTAAAATACATAGAAGGCCAATCCACCCGGCTAACACGTTGTCGTCATCGGGCATGTAAAAGCCTGTCCAAAGCTGCTCATTGATCTGCACAAACCACCAGGTTGCGTGGATAAAGCCGGCCACCAAAAGGCCATCTATTAACCAAGCTATTGGGCGGCGCCAATCATTGCTTTGCATGTTTTGGCTTAATGGATGAGCTAACAATACCAATACAAAGCCAAAAGCAATGGCACCATAACGAGCTAAAGCTTCATCAATGAGGGCAATTACAATGGTGTAGATGATAATCAGTGGAAATATCACTGCCACCAGCATCTTACTTCGTTCTAGCCACTGAGCCATGGAAGACTGCTGCCAAGTATTCATTGATGGGACTCCCAAAAGGCTTTTAAATTACGTTCCACAACCGCCAAAGCTTTATCTAACACCCGCACATCTTCTGCGCTAAGCTTCTGCAGAGCTATGACTTCATAGTTTGCAGCCATGTCTTTAATTACGGTTTTCTTTTGCACACCTTGTTCTGTAAGGGAGAGAATAGTCTGGCGCCGGTCGACGTTGGATTTATGTTTTTGCAACAGACCTTTGTGCTGTAATTGCTTAATGCTATTGCTAAGCTGACCTTGATCAACCAACAATTCTTTTTGCAGTGCAGTAAAGGTATTAATACCCGAAGCCACGTTACCCATAATGCGCCACTCAGGCAAAGTAACACCTGTATCGCGGGTCATGTTGGCGTAAACAATTCGTTCGTGGATAGCACTAATATGGTAGAGGCGATAAGGAAGTAAAGACTGGATAGAAAAGCCGTCGTTGCTCGGCATTCGATCACTGTCCGGTAAGTTTTCTTGTCGTTGATTGTTAGAATGCATCATTATTGTTTTAGTTGAGATTCTCAAGTATGTGTGCCATTCTAGAATTAGAAAATGCTCTATGTCAAATGTTTTAGGTACTATTACAATGCAACAATATGCTGATTTGGTGTTCATAAATGGCCGCATTAATACTCAAGACGCTAACCGGCCATGGGCAGAATGTATGGCAATTGGGCAGGGTAGAATTCTCTCTACAGACGCCACGGCCATCAGCAATTTAATTGATGATCAAACAACAACTGTTGATTTACAAGGCAAATTTGTCATGCCCGGCCTGATCGATTGTCACATTCATGCACTCTGGGGGGCACGGCAGGATTTATTTGAATGTTTTGTCGGTTATGATGCAGATCTACACCTATTAAAGCAAAAATTATCCGCCTGGGTTGCCAATACTGATGCTGACCAATGGATAACCGGAGGCCCTTGGAACCTTGCTCATGTGGACGCCATAAAAGCCACTGGTAAATCACCACGCCAATGGCTGGATGAAATCAGTCTGCAACACCCTATTTGCCTATATGACACGACTAAACATAGTATGTTGGCCAATAGTCGTGCGCTTGAACTAGGCCAAATTAAAGATCAAATAGACACCTACAATCCTGCTTTAATTGGCCTTGATGAGCATGGTGAACTAGATGGTTTATTACATGAAGAAGCCAGTGCCCCAGTGCGACAATTTATTCACTATTCGGCCGCACAGCTGCTTGAAGCGGGCCATTACCTGGTTGATACCTTGCACGCCTATGGCGTTACCTCCATAAAAGAAGCCATGGCTTTTGCAGCTGAACTCACCACTTATCAGCAACTTGACCATGATGGCCGACTAAATCTAAACGTATTTAGTCATATCGCCCGTTCCTCTCCGCTGGGAACGAGCAGCTTAAGCATCCCACAAATGCTAACTTTAAGAGACACTTACACGAGTACAAACCACCAGCCAAACGGCTGCAAATTATTTCTCGATGGCGTGGCGCCAAGCCGCACAGCGGCCTTCTTTGAACCCTATGTGCCTTGTTGCTGTGTGAGTGAAGCAGCCGACAAATATGATGCTGATGCCTTATTGCGTATACCTCCTGATGAACTTGCACAGCAGATGCAAGAACTAGATGAAGCCGGCTTCACCATTAAAATGCACGCCGTAGGGGAC
>JAERSU010000268.1 GCA_016845445.1 Oceanospirillaceae bacterium
ATTTATAGTACTAAATAAGCAACCATTTACCCACACGTTAGCGGGCCCCATGGCCCTAGTCAACCAACCCATAAATTATTGAGAATTAAAATGAATAAACATCAACTTGCAGAACAACTAGCCAGCCAGACAGATAGTAGCCAAGCTGCCGCATTGCGCAGCATTGACGCCATGATTGACATTATTACTAACACAGTTGCCAAGGGCGAAGAAGTCACCCTCATTGGCTTTGGCAGCTTTAAAGCCAAAGCCCGCGCTGCCCGTGTTGGCATGAATCCAAAAACCAAACAACGTATCGACATTGCAGCCACCACCATTCCACAATTTAGTGCCGGCAAAAGCTTTAAAGAAGCGGTCGCTAAATAAGCAATATAGCTCACTGGGTAAGTTGTTGCGCGGTGAGCATGGCCTGTACTTGATGATCATCGCAAACATGGTCAGCCTCACCCCGACGGCAGTAACTATGACCATAGGGAGAACCATGCAGGTACACGGGCCTATCCTTATCCACCGCCCTTGGCACCTTAATACTGATGACATTACCTTCATCCAGGTGCCATATTTTAATATCTTCATGGTGTAGCAGATTGACACTGACCTTGTGCCGATCAGCTAAACCTTGCCAGAGGGCATCCAAGACCTGCTTGGGATGATGTACACCAGCCACTTCATAACGTTTGTTAGGCAACTCCCGCAAGCCTAAAAAGATATATCCACCGCGAGTGTTGGCAAAGGCACTGTAGGTTTCCCACATGTCTTCAGGTAGCGCACCGGTACCGTCACGGCCTTGGGCAAGCTTGCATTCAATGCTTACCCCTTCGCGCAACTGGGCTATTGTTTGTAAGGAGGACAGGCCTAACATAAGTCAATACTTCCTTTATGGCTTGTGCTTAACCTAGCACTGCTAATAGGCTGACACAAGCCTAGGCCATATAACCATAACCATTTATTATTTTAACTTTTTATTTCTTTATGGAATAATAAATGCAACTTCTATAACCCTAGTAAAGATCATGGAATCACGCACGCGCAGTTTTTTAAAAGCCATTAGCTGGCGCATCACCGCCACCGTCACCACCATTATTATTGCCTATCTCATTACCGGTAAGCTGGATGCTGCACTGGCCATTGGTAGTATCGAATTCTTCTTAAAATTTGTGATCTACTATGTTCATGAACGCCTGTGGCTAAAAGTCAAAATCGGCAAGCCAGCAAAATCTGAAGTGCCAGCTTAATAGCCGCCATTTTTTGCTTTATAGGCGCCTTTGACTAGGCATGCGATTGCTCATCATAGCGGCAAGGGATTGCAGTGCCTGCCCCTGGGCATCAAAATTACTGTCATCTAACCAGGCCTGCATTTTAGCGCGCACTTCTGGCCACTCATCATCCAGAATAGAATACCAGGCCGTGTCTCTATTCATGCCTTTAAAGATCAAGTGGTTGTAAAAGATGCCTTCGAAGCGAAAGCCAAGGCGCTGAGCGGCAGTGCGTGATCTGCTATTCAAAGAATTACAGCGCCACTGTAAACGGCGATAGTGCAATTGGCTCATGGGGTAATCCATGGCCAAAAACAGGGCTTCTGTAGCGGCACGGGTACGCTGTAACTCTGGACCGAACCAGATATGGCCAATTTCAAAACTACCGTTAGCGGCATTGATATCCATGATGCTTATTTGGCCGCAGACCTTACCCGTGGCATGCACACGCACACTAAAAAACAGCGGGTCATGGCTGTTGGCTTGACTTGCCAAGGTGGTCTTGTAGCTGGCCACATCAGGCCATGGACCATAGGTTAAATAATCCCATATCTGCAAGGCTTGTGCCGTACCATGCCCAGCTTCATAGAGCTGCTCAGCGTGAGCCTCAGGATCTTGTGGCTCCAAGCTAACTAGCTTACCCACGATTGCTGCACGCACCGGTAAGGTGCCAGTGGACTGGGTTAACGGTGGCTCCCCAGACAAGGGGCGAGGGAATATCTGCTCATGGTTTTGGGTTAAGGTCATTGTTTGGCTTCCAGTAGGCTATAGAAAACCCATTGTTGCCAAAATTTGGACTTAACAAAATAGCCAATTATTACTAAATCTTTATTACCAATTAGGCCGCCAACAAGCTGTCTAGTTGTTTGATGAGTGCCGCAACATCGGCTGCACTGGTGTAATGCACCATGGAAAAACGTAACACGCCAACCTCCGGATCAATGCCCATGGCCTGCAACAACCGATAGGAATAGAAATGCCCAGCCCCGCACATAATACCCTGCCGCCCAAGCTGCCTAACCAAGGCCTGTGGGTCGTGCCCGGCAACCACAATGCTCACCGTGGGTGCACGCTGTGTGCAGGTATCCGGCCCCACAATGCGGACCTTTGGGTGCTTGCTAAGGTAGTCTAGCAAGGGTATTAACGCCGCGCTTTCAGCGCCATGCAATAAATCCCTCACCAACTCAGCCTGCACCGTTGGGGAAGCCTGGTGATCATCATAATGGTGCCGGTACAGGTCGTGAAAATATTCAGCCACCCCGCGGCTAGCCGCCACCTGAGCATGGTCTGGGCCGGCAGGATATAACCGCTTGGTGCGCTCATGGTCATTAAAAAAATGGCCTTGATTAGATAACAAGGACTGCATGGCTGGCGCTATCACCATCACACCCTGATGAGGACCATACACCTTATATAAGGAAAACAGATAAATATCGGCACC
>JAERSU010000269.1 GCA_016845445.1 Oceanospirillaceae bacterium
CACCGCTTGGGTGCGATTGGTGACGCCGAGCTTACGGAAAATTTCGGTCACGTGAGCGCGAATAGTGGCATCAGTGACATTCAGCTCATCGGCAATCTGCTTGTTATACAAGCCTTCTGCCACCATGGTCAAGACACGTAATTGTTGTGGTGTTAGGGCGGCAATGCGCTCGGCAGGCAGATCTTCGTCGTCGCTTTGGGTGGCAGGTGGCAAATCCACTGGCAACCACACTTGGCCCTCTAGCACAGCATCGACGGCCTTGAGGATATCATCGTTGGCCGCGGATTTAATCAGAAAACCACTGGCACCTAAGCGCATGGCCTTGTGAATGACATCTGGATTTTCATTGCCAGAGACCACCAATACCGGCACCGATTCGTAGTTTTCCAATACTTGAATAAGACCAGTAAAACCAAAGGCTTCAGGAATGTGCAGATCGAGCAATAAGAGGTCGACATCATCATCCAATTTGAGCTGATCCAACAGCTCTGTCAGGGTGCCAGCTTCGGCCACATGGCAGCCTGGTTTGGCCTTCTCCAAGGTGTGTACCAAAGCAGTACGAAACAGCGGATGATCGTCTGCGACTAATATCTTCATTGCGACCTCATGCATAGCGGTTGAGTTTACTGACAGAAACCGGCCCATAGCCTATAGCAGATGCCTGTCTAGGAATATGCCTGCAGGGGTAAATTTAGACAAATATCTAAGCCAATGGCAATAGGCTTACATCAATTAATCTACCCAAACCCAACGTAATGGCTCGCCAAAATCATCATAGATCCATTTTTTACGACCTTGGCGTCGTTTGTTAGGGGCAAAGGCAGGTTGTTTTTTTGCTTGTTTGCGCTTTTCAATATTCGCCACCACATCCGGTACCGGCGTGCGCACGCCTGCACTACCGGTAAAACACACTGGGTGACGATTAAATCCGTCAGGTGCCACACCACTTTGCCCTTTTGGTACTTCGGTAACACTACCGCCGGCGGCCAAGAAGGCATCCACATCAGCTTGCAGTTGACGCTTCACTTGACGCTTATCCGGTGCTTTGGGAAGTGGTTGTTTTGGCACAATTGCCATGCATGACACCTTGCTGGACAAGTGCGTCCAACTCGAATTTTTACAACAGACCGCACAGTTTACCAGCTCGTGCTATATCTACCAAATTTCCCTTGGCGGGGGTTTCCATGTATGCCTATAATCAAGCCTCAGACAACCTATTATCGCCTTGCCTACCATGCTCAAATACGCCCATATTTTAAGCGCTTTTAATCGTCTAGATGGACACAGCATTCGCACCCCCTTATTAGAATCCGAGGCCATTAACCAACGCCTTGGCGGGCGCATACTGTTTAAATGCGAAGCCTTGCAGCGCACCGGTTCGTTCAAATTTCGCGGTGCTTATAACAAGCTGCGACTGCTTGCCGATGAGGGGGTGAGTGGCGTGGTGGCTTATTCTTCCGGCAATCACGCGCAAGGCGTTGCCCTAGCCGCCCAACTGCTCGGCATGGTTGCAGTCATTGTCATGCCAGCCGATGCGCCTGCCATAAAAATCAACAACACCCGCCGACTGGGGGCCGAAGTGGTGCTCTACGATCGCTATACCCAAGCTAGAGAGGAAATTGGTGACAGGCTAGCCACCCAGCGCAACCTCAGCCTTGTGAAACCTTATGATGATCTAGACATTATCGCCGGACAAGGCACCGTGGGATTAGAGATTGTGCAACAACTCAATATTCTAGGCCTAACTCCTGATCAACTAATTGCCCCATGCGGCGGTGGCGGACTCATTAGCGGCACAGCGGTAGCAGTACATCAAAGCTTTGCCGAGTGCCAAATATTTAGTGCCGAACCAGAGCACTTTGATGACACGGCTCGCTCTTTGGCAAGGGGCACACATCAAGTCAATGATGCTCAAGCCCGCAGTATTTGCGATGCCATAGTCACACCCACACCGGGACAGCTTACTTTGCCAATCATGCTAGAGCACTTGCACGCAGGCCTAAGGGCAACCGATCAGCAAGTGCTGCAAGCCATGGCCTTATGCATGCAGGAATTAAAGACCATTGTTGAACCGGGAGGTTGTGTGAGCTTAGCTGCCCTATTGGCTGGCGAGTTAGACAGCGCAAACAAGATCACTGTGGTAGTGCTATCCGGTGGCAATGCTGATAACGACATGCTGCAAAGCGCAATGACGTTTCAAGCAAATTAATCTGCCATGGTGATATCAATATTCACCTTAACAAAATCACCTTTGGAATAGGATATGGGGGTCATTAACTGCCAAATCTGACCACCAAATTCAATGTAGGTTTTGTAACCGGTAATTTCTTGCACGGTCTTTTGCTGCATCACCATTTCACAAACTTCCTGATTACGGTATCCCGTAATCACCTGTTGTTGCTGCGGCTTACCAACCTGACCATCCACCATTTCTGCACCAATAATGGCGCCCAATAAGGTGGCCGCATCTTTGCCGGCACCGTCACCAACCTGTGAACCAAGCAAGCCACCAAAAATAGCACCGGCGGCCTTGTCAGCCACGGATGGCTGAGCATTGGTGGTCGAAGTGGTGCCATACACAGCTACCTGCTCAATACGACAAGACTTGACGGGCACTTCCTTTATCACATTACTGGAAACAGAATCCGATTCCTGCAAAACCTTAACCAACACCTGAGCGGCATTAGCACTTGTCGCCAAACCTAGGCTCAATCCCAAACCGACGGCAACGGAAACTAGTCTATTCATGGGTCTACTCCTTATGTTCCAGATAAACCTTGACTGGTATAAATTCAGTATAACCCTATAGACTAGCCTCAAGTCTAGAAATTCCCTTAATTTTGCAAAGATTCTGTAAAGACATTGATCCAAAACCACAACTGACTTAATCCGTAAGCAACTCTAACCAGTGCTTAACGGGGACGTTTGCTTTGCCACCCAAGTGTAGCTGACAACCAATATTGGCGGTGACGATCATGTCAGGATTGTCCATACTCAAATCTGCCAGCTTATTGTCCCTTAGCTGGTGACTCAAATCTGCTTGCAGCAAAGAATAGGTACCTGCCGAACCACAACATAGGTGGTCATTGCGGGTCTGGGTGAGTGCAAAACCCTGCTCTTGCAACAACGCCTGCACTTTACCCGGTAACTGCAAGGCGTGTTGCTGGGTACAAGGGCAATGCACAGCTATTCGCTGCTGAATAACTGGTATATGCAATTTAGTTAAGTCTTCTTGTGCCAGAATATCGGCAATGTCCCGACTCATGGCCGACACCTTGGCAGCCTTGTCGGCATAATCGGTATCGTCACGCAATAGGTAGCCATATTCCTGCAAGGTAGCCCCACAACCCGATGCGGTAATGACAATCGCTTCAGCACCCTTTTCTATATGTGGCCAGAGCGCATCGATGTTGGCTTTTATCTTTTGCAAACCCTGTTGATGGGCATTTAAATGCAGATCAACCGCCCCGCAGCAGCCCGTTTGTTGCACTGGCTGCAACTTGATGCCCAACTTCCCCAACACCTTGGCCGCTGCAAGATCGGTATTGGGAGCGGCACTGGCCTGGGCACAACCTGGCAAGCTCAACATCACCCGCGAAGACTCCACCGCAAGCAAGCTGATGGTTTTCACAGGCTTAGGGATATGCCCCTTTAACAAGGCAGGTAACAAGGGTCGAAATATCTGCCCCAAGGCCAACAAGGGGCCAAATCGCCAGCGATAAGGCAGCACCTGACGCAAGCTCCAACGCAGCAGTCGCTGGCTTACCGGGCGCGGGGCTTTTTGCTCGGCAACCACACGACCTAGATCAACAAGATGGCCATATTCAACACCTGAAGGACAGGTAGTTTCGCAACTACGGCAGGTTAAACAACGATCCAAGTGCTCCCGTGTGGCCGCTGTCACCGGCTCCCCTTCAAACATGGATTTCATCATGTAGATGCGTCCACGAGGGCTGTCGCGCTCATCGCCTAACTGCAAATAAGTGGGGCAGGTAGCCGTACAAAATCCGCAATGCACACAGGCCTGCAATATCTCTTCAGCCACCTTAAATTTAGGCTCAGCTTTAAATTCTTGGGCGAATTCAGTTTTCATAGTTACATCCAGGAGTACAGGCGGCCAGGATTAAAAATAGCCTGGTCATCAAAGGCTGCCTTGAGGTTTTGCTGCAAGCGCTGGCTGGTTTTATCAAGTTCACCATTGACCTCTTGTTGTCGATCTCCGCCAGCATATTGCACCGCTCCAGCTGGTTTGGCAGCTGTTTGTTTTAGGCACTGCCAACGTTGCGCACCCGCCCAATTTAACAGGCAATCATCCCCTACCATGGTATGACTGTCATTGGCTGCTACATTTGTGCGCCACAATATCTCGTCGGCTTGGGGCTGCAGCAGAGTCTGCTCACGCACCTGTTGCCACAGTTTATGGGCTTCATGCATGGGCATTTCACTGCCGCCTAGTTGTTGGGCGGCAGCTTGTAAAGTGGCAGGCTCGCCCTGTAAACGTACAATAACTTGACCCTGCCAATAAACCACCGCAGTAACCGGCAAGGTTTGGCAAAAAAACCGACTCATATAGGTCAAGGCTTGGGGCAGAGGCATGGGCATCATGAGCGTTTTCTCTGCCCGAAACTGTGGCAATACCTTTAGGCTGACATCGGTAATCAAGCCCAAAGTACCCATAGCGCCAACCTGCGTACGCGACACATCAAAGCCGGCGACGTTCTTCATTACCTGACCACCAAAATGCATATGCTCGGCTTTACCATTAATTAAACCCAAACCCAGTACACTATCACGCACGCCACCAAACCAGGGGGTAGCTAAACCGGATTGGTTGGCAGCCAGGGTGCCACCAATGGTTGCTCGCTGCGCGTAACAGGGGGGTTCAAAAGGCAAGCGTTGATTATGCTCAGCCAACAACTGATTAATGTCGCTAATACGCGTACCACTGCGCACACGCAATACCAACTCAGTGGGCGAATAGCTAATCACCCCCGTATGAGCGCTTACATTGAGAGTTTGACCTGTTGCTTGACGTCCCAAATGTGCCTTGCTATTACCGGCAACAATATTTAACGGTGTAGCAGTGGCCACAGCATCAGCTATCTGGGCACGCAATTCATTGGTTAAATCAGTCATGCTGAATACTCCGGTATTCCTGACAGTACTTTAATGTTGGAATCGCTTTACCTGGATTGAGAATTTCCTGCCCATCAAATGCCTGCTTTACTGCTCTAAACTGGGCCAATTCCTGGTCACTAAACTGATAGGGCATCTGCGGCATTTTCTCTAATCCCACGCCGTGTTCACCAGTAATGGTGCCACCCACATCCACGCACAAGGTAAGTATATCGCCACCACAGGCTTCGGCTTTTTCTAGTTCACCTGGCTTACTGGCATCGAACAAGATCAAGGGATGCAAATTACCATCACCAGCATGGAAGACATTGGCCACTGGTAGGCCGTATTGCTCTGACAGAGCTTGAATGCGGGTCAACACATGGCCTACCTGACTACGCGGAATAGTGCCATCCATACAATAATAGTCAGGTGATATGCGGCCCACGGCCGGGAAAGCCGATTTGCGCCCCAACCAAAGTTTAGCTGCCTCATGGGCATCTTTGGCAATACGCATACTTGTGGCCCCAGCCGCCTTGAAGCAGGCTTCTACCTCACTTAACTGGGCGGCCACTTCGGCTTGGGTACCATCCAGTTCACAGATCAATAGTGCTGCAGCATCTTTTGGATAGCCTACCTTAACAAAGTCTTCTGCTGCCTCGATAGCCAGCTTATCCATCATTTCCAAACCGGCAGGTATGACACCGCCACCAATCAAATCAGCCACCGCATCACCAGCCGCGGTAACAGAATCAAATCCAGCCATTAACACCTGCACTTTTTCTGCCCGTGGTAGCAAGCGTACGCGGGCTTCTACCACGGCACCTAACAAGCCTTCAGAGCCAGCTGTCAAGGCAACCAGGTCCATACCGGGCGTATCAAAACCTGGACCACCAAAAGTAACCAGCTCACCCTCGATGGTTACCATGGTTACAGACAGCAAGTTGTTCACCGTCAAACCATATTTCAGGCAGTGTACACCACCGGAGTTTTCTGCCACATTGCCACCAATGGTGCAGGCAATTTGTGAAGAAGGGTCCGGTGCATAATACAAGCCATAGGGGGCTGCAGCTTCGCTGAGGGCAAGATTACGTACACCAGGTTGCACAGTGGCCTGGGCCAACTGCGCATCAATATCTACGATTTTGTTAAACTTGGTCATGACCAGCAACACGCCGCTGGCATTTGGCATGGCACCAGCACACAAGCCAGTAGCCGCACCGCGCACCACCACCGGTACCGCATGCTGATGGCAATAGGCCATCACCGCCTGCACCTGGGCAACAGTATCAGGCAATACAGTAACCCACGGCATCTGCTTATACACCGCCAAGCCATCACACTCGAAGGGGCGCTGGTTTTCATCGTCACATAACACCTGAGCTGGGGCGACGATATTCGTCATTGCCTGGGCCAATTGCTGCCTGGGCATTGCGGTTTGCATGCTAGTCATAAGCATTCCTGTGATTGAGTATTAACCAAGATTGCAGCGAAATATAAGTGGTAATATTTTTTTACCATTAATAGCGCAAAGCATAGCATAACCATAAATTACGGTAAATAGGCAACCAAATGCTGGTATGTTTAGCATACCTTAATAGTGCTAGTCCCTAGGCAACTGAGTATTAATTGCTTACAATGCTTGGCACAGGTATATATGGATTACTGGCTTTATGTCCTTTAGCAAACTTACCCAACCCAAGGTTGCCGACGTCATCATTGACCATCTGGAACAGATGATTGTTGAGGGCAGCCTCCACCCGGGCCAACAGCTACCATCAGAACGCGACCTAGCTTTACAGCTGGAAGTGTCTCGCCCATCTTTACGAGAAGCCATCAAACTTCTGGTAGAAAAAGGCCTGCTTGTCAGTAAACATGGTGGCGGCACTCAAGTATCCGAAGCCGCCGGCCTGCAGTTTAATAACCCACTCACGGAGTTATTGCTGCGTGACGCTCAGGGCCAGGAAGACCTACTGGAGTTTCGCCATACCCTAGAAGGCAACATCGCTTATCTAGCAGCCATGCGGGCCACCGATCTAGATAAGGATATGCTCGGTAAAGCATACCAGCGCCTGCAAAGCAGCCACGCCAGTGACGAAGGCATCATGGAAGCTGACGCGGATGCCAATTTTCACCTCACCATTGCTGCTGCCTGCCACAATCGGGTGTTACTGCACACCATGCGCGCCCTATTTGATGTGCTGTCCAACAATGTCCATCAAAACCTGGTGCTCGCCTCGGGCACCAGCACTTCTCGAGAGCACATCCGCCAACAACACGCCCAACTGTATAACAGCATCATTAATGGCCAAGCCGAAGCAGCCCGTGACGCTGCCCATGATCATATGCGCTATTTGGAACAGTTGCTCAATGAGCAGAATCGCCATCAGCATCGTCGCCTGACTGCTGCCCGCCACCAATCCTCTTGGAACGAACAAAATCAATGATCCTCCTCATGTTAGCCAAAAGAATAAGGATATAACCTCTGGTTTTAGTAGAGCTAACCAGCAAATGGCGCTAAAATAGCCATTACCTACAGGAGACATTATTATGAACAACATTCGCTCTATTGCACTGCTGGTTGGCTTGCTATTTAGCAGCTTCTCTTTCGCTAGCATGTCTGCCGCCATGGAAGCCATCAACGCTGGTGATTACCAAACCGCCGCCTCTTTGCTGGCTGCTGAAGTAGCTTCCGAAGACGCCGAAGCACAATACCAAATGGGTCTGTTACTGGCTGACGGCAAAGGCGTTGCCGCCAACATGGATGAAGCCGTTGCCCATATGCAACTTGCTGCCATGCAAGAGCACGAAGCAGCTATTGAATGGCTAACCTCACGTGGTATCGAGCCAGAAGGCAATCCAGAAGACGATTGCTAATTACCCTTCCACAAAAAGCCGCCTCAGTTAACCCTCAGGCGGCTTTTTTATGCTCTCTAAAAGGGTTACTATAGCTAGCAAGCAAGATTTTCCACCCCACTGGTAAGACACTCATGAACAGCAATAAAATCCTAGTTATTGACGACGAGCTACCGGTTAGAGAGAGTTATCAAAGCATTCTCTGCAATCAGGGTTACGACCCATTAAGTGAGCTGGAACAACTGTTTGATGATGACAGTGAGGTGGAAGAGAACACCACCCCCTTTGAAGTTTGCTTTGCCTCCCAAGGCGAAGAAGGTGTTGAGCTGGCTGCCCAGGCCTTTCAACAAGGCGAACCCTATGCCATCGCGTTCATTGATATGCGCATGCCGCCAGGCATGGACGGTTTAGCGACCGCCCAGCAATTACGCGCCATCGACCACCAAATTCAGATCATTTTCGTCACCGCTTATTCCGACCGCAGCATTGACGAATTGGACCACGCCCTTGGCACCGACATGCTCTTGTTACGCAAACCATTTACCAGTGACGAAGTATTGCAACTGGCGCGTAACTCGTTACGCAATTGGAACCACCTTCGCCAAGTTGAATGGCGGGCAGCCAACCACCAAGAAGCTGCCAAAAAACAGGTGGACATGGGCCAAGGTATTGTCAATCGGGTCAACGAAGCCATCAACAAGGTGCAAAACACCTTGCATGAAATTCGTAAAGCCCAAGAACAAATGCTGCAGATCAACGAACGTTTGCAGGTTGACCCTAAAGATCGTGATCAAGAAAAAGTAAAACAACTGCTGCAATCCACCTTAAGCAATTATCATGAGCACGCCATCTCTGCCGACCTCAATGATGCCAAGGTGACCTTGACGCGCATGAGCAGTATTTTACAACGCCAACGGGATAACCAGTACGGTACCCAAGAAGATTCAACCATCAGCATTTACGAAGCCATCGAAGAAGCCCTACTGGTATTTAGTGATCGTTTGGCGCGTAGTGACCTTGAGCTAAACTTGCAGCTACAACCTGAAGTAGGCGGTACCGAATACGCCCATAAAAACATATTGCAGCTACTCAACACCTTGCTTTACATTGTCATTGATGGTGTCGAGCAACACGCCTTGGAACTTGATGTTGACGACCAGGTGCACACCAGCAAAGGCCGCTCAATTCTCATTAGTGCTGACAGCCATGACACCCAGCAGAACACTCTGGATCTGCATATTGCTAACGACAACCTAAATAGCATGCACAACAACCAGGGTCAAGAATACCAGCTGCACAACATCAGCGATTTAGACGCCGGCTTGCAACAGGCGGTTGCCTACATCCAACAGCTTAAGGGCCACATCTATCATTACCAGCAAACTGACAGCCTTAACGATCAGAGCTTTCAGGTCACCCTGACAACTAAATCATAGGCACCATCTTGCAGGCACAAAAAAGGGCAGCTAACTAGCTGCCCTTGTTATTGTAAACTGCGTTTACTTGGCTACTGACAGACCTAAGATTTCCCAAGTCTGCATACCGCCACGGAACCACTTGATCTTCTCTTCTGGGTAACCGAACTTCATCAAGGTTACCATGGAAGCAGGCGACTGACCGCACCACATACCGTTACAGAAAAGCACCAGCGTCTTAGCGTCGGAATAATCAAACACTTCGCTAACCGTGCCAGCAACGATGGCCTCTTCAACTTCAAACTCATCAGCGTCGCCTACCAGCTTAGCACCGAATTGATTTAACAACACATCCATGATGGTTGCAGTGGTGGACTTAACAGGGTGTAGGTCGGTGAAAGGAACGTTGGTGGCGCCAGGGATAGTACCACGCTTAACCCAATCTGGCGTACGGGAATCAACCACTAGAATATTTTCACCAGCCTGCTGACGCTGTACGTAAGCAATGGTCTCAACTTCACCCAAGGTCTCGATACCAGCAGAGAACTTAATTGGCTGGATACAGAAAGGCGGACAAGGACGAGAAGTTTTAGCGTAAGCATCCTTTACAACGTTGCCATTGTCTTGGTTACGTACGATTTCAACGTCAGCACCGTTATGCTTAACGGTTACGGACATCATGTCACCAGTGATACCCACTGGCTTATTGGCCATTGCAGACATGCTCAATACAGAGACAGCCACACCGGCGACGATTTGCATCATTTTATTCATATTTATTTTACTCCTAAGCAAATATAAGGCGTGCGCTATAAGCTTATAACTGTCTGTACGCACATTCAACATCACGGCTTGCAACTTTAGTTCACAATGAATCAATTAATGAGTTCAATCACGACCTAATGCCTGCATTCCCCTGAAAATGTTCTTTTCTAAATAAAAGCCATAAAAATCTGGCGTGGCCAAACCGACTAAATCTTCAGCCAAACGTTCTCCGGTACGCGGATGCAATACCAGAACCGTTGGCGAAAAATCCACTTTCATGCTATCGGCCCACTTATCATGAGTGGTCTTTGCACCGCTAAAATCAATCATTGAAGCGCGGGATTCCAGATTAATAGTCACAATGGAGACATGTTCAGCAAACTCTTGCGAGCGAGAAATGGGGCCTAAAAACTCGTTTTTTACCCGCACACAAAAAGGGCAGTTACTGATTTCAGTAATCATAATGACAGGCTTATCGGCAGGCAACTGGGTGGCATCATCCAGATCCATGGGATGATAGTCAGTGTCTGCTTGCACCCAAACAGACAGCAACAGCAAAGTAGCCAGCCAAAGCTGTTTCATTACTGCATTACCTCATCCAGTTGTTCAAGCATATATTCGACAATCTCATCGGCATACAGGTCGCGGAAAAAATGATCAGCGTCCTCTAGCATTTCAAAACGCACATGATCCAAACCAGCAGCCTCTACCTGACTAGGCAGGTCGGGCACCACCTTATCAAGGGATCCTGCAATAATAGTAGTTGCTAATGACTGGCCTTTCAATAACTCAACGGTATTTTGCTCGTCTTGCGGATCATAGTAAGAAAGGAAACTAGCCGCAGATACCTTGCCACCACGCAAGCAATATATAAAGCTGGTGTTATCGGACATCCAAGCATCTGCAGGCAAGGCTTTGGCCTCCGCCACCTTATCCGCTAACGCCACGGCGTAGTTCTTTTCATAACCGGCTGCTCGCTTGCTTGCCGTGGAATCCGTTGGCGCTATCAGGAACTGACTTTTTACCACCGGGTCAGCATGGCGACTATAAGCAGCCACCTGGCCGCCACCCCGGGAATGACCGGCGATAAGCACCTGCTCAACTCCCTGAGCTTTCAACCATTCCACCCAATGGCCCAATTCAGTCATGGCGTTTTCATGCTTGTGCACATGATCCGTTTCACAGTCATAAGCTCCATGGCGATTATCCATACCCAGGCTTAAATTCGGTGCCAAGCTATTGATCTCTTCGTCAGCTAACAATTCCTGCAAGGTGGCGATGATTTCCATCTTGTTATGGGCCAAGGTACCATGCTGGATTAGCACCATAGGGCCTTCGGTGATATCACCTGTTGCTACAGATAATTCTGCATTCAGCGCCAATGCATCTGGCTTAATAGTTACTTCCTCGGCCTGTACAGCTGATGCCATTAACCCTACGGTCAATAGCGCTGGCAAGAATAGTTTTTTCATCACCGAATTCCCTCTACTTAAGATACCTGAATTAAGCCTTATATCCTGGGTTACCAGCCACGTTCTTCAACACTGGCGTATTGAGTTTGTTGATACGCACATCCTGCGTTTTACGCAGGTAGTCCGCTGTCACATCCCAGATTTCGGCGCCTTCGGACTTGGAACCCACCGTCGCCCAACCGGCTACCTTGTAGGTTTTACTGGCTTCAATTAGCTCACCATTATCGAGGCGCATCTCATCAATACGACTGCCCATCGGTGCTAGCGGATCACAACGATAGTCCATACCACCTAAGCGCACCATGTCACCGCCAGATTGCAGGTATGGTTCGGGGTTAAAGATGTTGTCAGCCACATCTTCAAGAATAAGCTTGATATCAGCGCCGGTCATGTCTCGAGCGTAGGTCTCAGAATAGGTTGTCGCTGTCTGATCCAATACCCGTTCCATGGTGACTGTCTGGCCCTTCATAACACTGGTGCCCCAGCGGAAACCAGGGGATAGAGAAATCTGCGCATCATAGTGATCACGCAAAGCGTCACAGATCACCTGATCAAAGGTACCGTTGAAGTTACCGCGACGGTACAGCACTTCGTCCGCCACAGCCAACTCTTCATCCATCCAGGCGGCATAAGGTGCTCGCTCTGCAGCAACCAAGGCAGCCATTTCTTGATTAGCTGGTAGAATCTCAGAGAACACAGGTAACAGACGGTACTGGAAGCCATTGACCTTACCCTTACCGATATCTAGATCAAGTACGCCCAAGAACTTACCGTTGGAACCAACATTACAAACCAAGGTAGTTTGGCCGTTGTTCTTCACTTGCGTCGGAGCTGGCATACCATCGTGAGTGTGACCACCCAAGATGACATCGATACCGGATACACGGTTGGCCATGGCGATATCCACATCCATTCCGTTGTGAGACAGCACCACCACCGCATCAACGCCCTGATTATCACGCAAATCATCAACGGTTTCTTGCAACAGGTCATCATTAATATCAAAGGTCCAGTCCGGAATAAAGCGGGCTGGGTTGGCAATCTTGGTGCGCGGGAAAGCCTGACCGATTACCGCAACACGGGCACCGCCCATGTCACGAATACTGTAAGGCTTAAACACACGCATAGTGTCTTCATCGTAGATGTATTCGTCAGCACCTTCAAACAAGGCATCTTCGGTAACTAATACGTTTTGCGCCAAGAACTCGCCATCAAAGGCGGCAATATTGCTTAGCACTTCTTCTTGATGGTAGGTGAATTCCCAGTGGCCGGTCATGATGTCCACACCCAACAGGTTACAGGCGCGCACCATGTCCATACCGCGCGTTTTCACGTTAATACCAGAACCCTGCCAGGTATCACCGCCATCCACTAACAAGGTGTTTTCACTACCGTAGCTACCACGCAACTGGTCGACCAGCGTTTTCAGGTGGGCAAAACCACCAACCTTACCGTATTGCAAAGCAGCATCTTCAAAATTCAGATAGGTAAAAGCGTACTCTTCCATAGAACCTGGTTCGATACCAAAGTGTTGCAGAAACTTATGACCCACGATGTGCGGTGCTTTACCATAGGCAGGACCCACACCCAAGTTGATACTTGGCTCACGGAAATAAACAGGATTAAGTTGACCGTGGCAGTCGGTCATGTGCAACAAACGAGCGTTACCATAGCTGGGTACTTCGTAAAAATCGCCTGGTTGTCTCTTGGCGGCAAAACCTTGCTGTGGCAATACACCGGCCACGGCGGCCAAACCCATCATACGGGCAAAATCACGTCTGCTTGTTGACATCTTTACATACCTGTAACTTATAAGCTTATAACCAAGCTTGTTTTACATATAAAAAAAGCCTGCGATCTGCAGATTAAACACCCATGGAGTTCGCAAGCCAATAAAATCAATTCGCCGGGTATCCCCACAAGGACCCCGGCGATATTTTGCAGCCAGATTGGCTCTGCTGCTAGGTCAATATCATTAACCTATTAGGAACCTGGTACCATGATCACCCAATCCTCAGCGGATCGTTGTGCTTGACGAATACCCATGCGAGCATGGTATTTGGCTTGTGCAGCCAGGTTCATTGCTTCCTGGAATTTACCAGCTTTGAGGGCCTTATTAGCGCTCTTTAAAATACCCTTAGTAAGGGTCCAGTCATAACCGACAGCTTTCACTTCTTTGTGCTTGGCTTTGGCAGAAGCGATCAATGCCTTGGCATTGGCTTCCGTGGCTTCAGCAGCCGCTTCCAGCTCTTCGGGATGATCGGTGGTATATTCCTTACCCTCAAAAGTGAAGGTATGACCTTTGCCGTGCAGGGCACGTTCAGCATTGAAGGCATCTTCAAAGCTAGCGGCTGCTACGGAACCAGAACTCAGTACCAAAGCGGCTACTAGAGGCAAATACTTTTTCATGATTTCTCTCCTCACCTTGTTACTTACGAGAACCAGGGCCGTTTACTTCTAGGCCGTTGGACATGTAGGTCATAAAGAATTCCAAATTACTGTATTCTTTGCCTTGGGCTTTCAGAGGCGTACCACGTACGTTGTTCTGACAGCCACCGAAACGACGATGCAGGGTACCTAGCTCACCCCACTTGGAACGGAACACCGGGAAGTGAGTTACGTGACCAAGAGTTGCTGATGTACGATCCGCTCGAATTGGAATGTTGACGCCCTGTACGTGACAGTTAGCACAGCTCATGTTCAACTGACCGCGACGGGAGTAAAACTGGGCCTTGCCGTCTAGATAGGCAGCCTTAGCCTTGTCGTTAGGAATCTTCACATCGATGATATTACCTGCGGAGGTAGAAGCCATGTAAGCCGAGATCTGGGCAATTGCACCTTTCTTGGCTTTAAGCTTCTTTTCACCGTTAGCTTCACGGCACTGATTGATGGCTAATTCCAGTGTTACTACACGGTCCTGCTCATCACTCCAGTAAGGGAAGTTTTGGCGAATGCCCATACCACCATTTTCAAAACAGTCAGCGTAAGACTTGCCGTTGGCAAATGGGGTGTTGAACATTTCTTCACCCGCTTCAATATCGAATTCATAAGGAGGAAACTCTTCCATTTCTTCCCATTGTGCTCGGGAGGCCGCATCTAAAGCGTAGATACCATTGGCATAATCGTCCAGTTCTACCTGGGGAAAACGCTTCTGGAAAAAGGCTTGTAGCGCCAGTCGGTCCGCTTCTGGATCAACCGTTGCCAACGTATTGCCTGTGCTTGCGGCACTACTCATACTAGCAACTAGCGCTAAGGAAGCGCCGGCTAGCAAAGATGTTATTATTTTCATACCTGATGCCTCATGCTCAGTTTATGTTTAGCGTACTTTCGCAGTTTCAGTGCTGGAGGTACCGGTGTTTTCTGTCCAGGTAATTTCCAACTGGTCGCCTTTGGCGCCACCTTCGAAAGTAAATGCCAAGTATGGGTTCTTAGAAACCGCAGTACCTAGGTGGGCTTCCATGACGGTCTTGCCGTTATAAGCCACAACCATAGTTTGGATAAACTTAGCAGGAATCTTGTTGCCCTTCTTATCCTTACGGTTACCAGTTTCCATATCATGCTTGGCCATGATTTTTACGGAAGTATTGCCATTTTTGGCCTTAGCCTTGGCGCGAATAATACCTTTAGCCATTGTTCTTTCTCCTCTCTACCTTATTAACCGCCACAGCCGCCGATGGTTACTTTCACTTCTTTTGAAGCACTGAAAGTACCAGAAGCAGTTTCCACAACTGCTGTTACAGCAGAGGTCTTACCCATACGGATACGACAGGAAGCTTGGGCTTTGGTGCCGGCAGGGATGAAGAACTGCGCAGCCAATGGCTGTGGGTTGCCTTCAACAAATACGGCAATACTCTTAACCCCAGCCAAACCACTGGATACAGTAACTGGTACAACAGCACCATTCTCAGCAATGTCTGGAGCTTTTAGGTTTACATCAGCACTGGCCGCTGGCGCGCTGTCATACATGGCGTCCATGGCAGCATCTTGGCTGTCGGTTTCAAATGCAGTTGCATTCCATGCTGCCAAGGCAATACGTGGCATCATCACGCCCAGGCCTGCAATAGCGCCGCCAGTAAATACGGCTTTTAGAACACTTCTTCTACTAATCATCGGTTAATCCTCTGGTTATCCCGTGTGGTACTAGAATTTATAAATATAAGCTACAACAGCGTCGATTTCGTCTTCAGACAAAATCCAGTGACGGCCAAATGGAGGCATAATCGTCTTTGGGTTTTTCACCGTAGCGTCCCAAATTTGTGCACGTAGCTGTTTTTTGTCAGGGAAACGAGCCTGCATAGCCACAATAGGTGGTCCTTGCAAACCGGCAAGCTTGGCATCAGGATCATTGATCATGTGACAGGCAATGCAGTTGCCCTTCTTTTTGTTTAGATACAGAGCTTTACCCTTGGCTTCAAGATCAGCATCCGCCACCGCAACGGTAGACGCGCCGGCCAATATCAAACCCAGTAATGCGTGCTTTATCCTTATGTTTTTGCGCATAGTTTTTCCTCATTAACGCCAACTCTCGATTGGCAATTGAGCGGACTTTAAAATATCAAAATACGACTGTCTGAAAACAGACAGCCGTACATCGATGCGTTTAGCGGGAAGTTTCCGCCATAAAGTGTACCGCATTGGTCACTGCTTCATCACTCAGGTCCATGCGACCACCCTTAGGTGGCATCACGCCTGTGCTGCCAGCAAAGCCCTGCAAGGCATTCTGAATCATCACATCATTACCTTGTGCAATACGATCCACCCAAGCAGCGCTATCGCCAACCTTAGGTGCACCAGCCAAACCAGAGCCGTGACAAACTGCGCAAGCGCCGTTATACACAGATTCACCAGCTTGGGCGGCTTCACTCAATGCTGCAGGAGCTGCATCACCGTGATCGGCCTGTACTTCTTCACCCGTGATTTCCGCCTTACGCTCGGCTTCCTTCTGGGCTTCTAATTCATGCTGTGCTTCGTGAGAACCAGCTGGCGCATCAGCGCCTTCTACAAAGTGACCAATTGGCGTCACACCTGACAAGGATGCGGCTAGCATCATTTCATCTGGGTTCAAACAATCAGCCATACAACGTGGATTCTTTGCATCTGGGCGATCATCAACAAAGAAATTTTCTTCGTTGGGCAGACGGATGGTAGCCAAGTTCTCGTTAGACAGCTCGAAATCTTCTTCGATAATCTCATTTAGGTATAACACGTATGCTGTAATGTTGTATACCTGTTGATCCGTCAAACTCATCGGTGCCGGGAATGGCATAGAACGACGAATATAGTCAAATAGAGTACTTGTGTAAGGCCAGTAGCTACCTACGGTCTTGATTGGGCGTTCATCGGTGAGGGTGCCTTCTCCGCCAGCCAACACCGGCCAGCGACCTTCACCTTCACCAAATACACCGTGACACGCAGCACATAGGGCTTCATATTCAGCTTCACCGTCCATCGCGTTACCGCTACCAACAGGCAAACCCAAACCGTCAGGGCGAATATCAATGTCCCAACCAGCAATTTCTTCAGCGCTAGCCGGCGCACCAAAACCATATTTATGGCCGTCTGCCTGGGCAGTGCCGGCCACCAAAGCTGCACCCAATAGGGTGGCAGCGAAGACATTAGGTAATTTGAACATTCTTCACCTCCCCAGTTGGTTGTACTTGCCAAGTATGGATAGAGTTCTTGTGGTAAATGGAATTCACACCACGGGACTCACGCAACTGCGACAAGGTTGGCTGTACATAGCCTGTCTCGTCATATGCACGACTTTGCAGCAACCAAGGTTGACCGGTCCACTTGGTTTGGAAGCTAAAGCGCGTCAGCGCCTTATCCAGCACCAAACCTTTTAATTGCGCTGGCTGCCAGTTAATACCGCCATCAAAGGAGATATCCACACCCTTAATCTTACCTCGACCAGTCCAAGCCAAACCTTCAATTTCAATGAAGCCAGGCTTTTTGATTGGGTTTTCAGGGCAAGGGTTAGTAATCACAGAGTTGGCTTCCTGTACGAAGGTAAAGCGGCGAGCGCGACCATCGGCCAGCAAGTCAGTGTACTTGGAGGTTTCTTCACGGTGATGCCAAGGCTTGTCACCCACTTCAATACGACGCAACCACTTGATGGAGGTGTTGCCCTCCCAACCTGGGTTAATCAAACGCAATGGGTAACCCTGCTCTGGGCGTAGCATTTCACCATTCTGAGCGTAGACCACTAGGGTATCGTCCAACACCTTTTCTATGGGAATAGAGCGGGACATGTGTGCACCGTCACCACCTTCAGCCAGAATCCACTTTCCTTCTGTTTGCACACCAGCCTCGTCCAGCAATACCTTCAGAGGCACACCGGTCCACTCACAGCAGCTCAACATACCGTGAGTAAACTGCAGGGCTTCCATTTGTGGGCCACGCCATTCCATACCGCCATTGGCAGGACATTCGATAAAGCGAATTTCAGATACCGACGGAAAGCGCATCAAATCTTCCATGGTAAAGATCAATGGGTTATCCACCAGGCCGTGAATCATCAAACGATGCTCGTCTGGGTTAATCTCTGGCACGCCTGCATGGTAGCGTTCAAACACCAAACCGTTAGGGGTAATAATACCTTTTAGGTCAGCAAGGGGACTCATACTGATGGAAGAAATAGATTCTGCAGTCAACCATGGCACAGTACGGCGATGCACATGCTCTTCAAAACGAGAGGGCACACCATAGGGATTGGCTACTACACCACGACCTAACTGACGGCCCCAAATTGGCTCGTTAGGTGGCAGGTTAGAGGAAAAGTTCGCTGCGGCTGTGCCAGCTGTACCAACAGCGGCTGCACCAGCAACATAACTTACCCCTTTACGTAAAAATTCACGGCGGTCATTCTGAGATAGATTTTCAGCCGCATCCTGCATGGTTTGCAGAAGTTCTTTGGTAGATGGAGTTGTCATTGTTTAGTCCTTCGATTAGGCCAACTTGCATAGCTTATTGACTAATATCAATCCCCACAAGCAACTAAGGTAGTATATGCGAATAAAAACTAAAGGGTATATGCTTATATGAATTATTTATATAAAAGCGCAATTGTTTTTATCAAATATGGGGGTTTTCACCCAAATAAGGGTGCATAATTGGTTTACACTAGAAGATATTTTTATTGTCATTCGGGCCAGACTAAAATGATTCGTCTTTTCCAAACCATGATCCTCCTCATAAGCTTAGTACAAACTAGTCTAGCTTTAGCCCAGGTCTACGCTCCTCAAAAAGTGGTCTACCATGTAAACTACGGCGACGTTAGCCGCATCCACGCTACCTTTGGCAACATCAATAATCACGTTGCCGCAGTAGGCGAAGACAACCTTGATATCAAGGTAATGATTCACGGCGCTGCCCTGGAATATTTCCTTGACGCTGCGGACAATGACGAGAAGCAAATGATGCTTGATAGTCTGCGTTTTCAGAATGTGCATTTCCTAATTTGCGGCAACACCCTGAATGGCTACCAACGCACCATTGATGACCTCTACGACGTAGAGGAAGAAGATGTGGTACAGGCCGGCCTACCCGGCATCGTTGCCCTACAGCAACAAGGTTATATATACGTTAGACCCTAGCTAGTCTGGAATAAGCCCACGCGGATCCAGCAGCGACTGGATTCATACATGGAATACGATCAGATTTTTAGCGATTTTGGTATCGCCCCCCTACAACTTCTACTCGGCCTTGCCATCGGTGTATTGTTTGGTATCGGCGCTGCCCTCAGTCAATTTTGCATCCGCAACATGGCCAATGAGTTAAGCCATAAACAACTTGGCCGTGCTAGCACAACCTGGGTGCTAGGCGCTTGTGCAGCCTATCTATGCAGTCAGCTGCTACTTGGTGGTGAAGCCACCGACATTAGCGAAGCGGCCATCCTGGCTACTAGCGGTAGCCTTAGCGGCCCTATCCTAGGCGGCCTATTGTTCGGCATGGGCATGGTCGTTAGCCGCGGCTGTAGTTCTCGCTTGCTGGTGCTTACCGCTCACGGTAATATGCGCGCACCTGTCACCTTGCTGGCCTTTGCCCTTAGTGCTCAACTAGTCTATGGCGGCCAACTAGCCCATCAGCGTATGGCCGTACAGGATTGGTGGCGCTATGACGTGGACAGCGTGCAGTTAGACCAGTTATCAGGTATCCCCAGTAACGTCTTTACCCTCATCGCCGTAGCTGGCTTAATCGCTTGCATTGCGGTACTGGCCCGTCGCCATGCATGGAGTAAAATTAGCGGTGCCATGTTAGTTGGTTTTGCCGTGGCCATGGGCTGGGCCAGCACGGCCTTTGTGAGCTTCCATACATTTGGTGAAATCGCCCCGCAAAGCATCAGCTTTACCGCCCCCATGGCAGATACTTTAAGCGCCCTGATGACCGCCGAACAAAGCCTATGGCGCCTAGCCACTGGTCTTATAGCCGGTACCTTATTGGGTTCCTTTTTGGTCAGCATTTGGCGCCGTGATTGGCGTTTAGAAACCTTTGATCAGCAACGACCATTAGGCCGCTACCTGTTAGCTGGCTGCATGATGGGCATTGGTGCGGTGTTGGCAGGAGGCTGCTCCGTTGGCGCAGGCTTAACTGGCACTAGTGTACTAGCCAGCCAAGCGGTACTTACCCTAGTCGCCATGCTAGCTGGTGCATTTGCCGCCCTAAAAATGGGTTTTGCTAAAGGCTAGTTTTTATTAGCATTCACCAACTGCAAAGGCAGTTGGTGATTGTTTTTCAATTCCCGCAGGGCAAAACTGGAATTCAAACTCTGCACACCAGGCAAACGCACTAGGCGGCGCTTTAAGGTCAATTCATACTGTTCAATGGATGGCACCACGACGCGTAGCAGATAGTCCATATCGCCGGACATAATATAGCACTGTATCACCTCTTCCATAGCAATGGCTTCGGCCTCGAAATCAGCCAATACCTGCTCGTCATGACTATTGAGTTTTGCATGCACAAAGACCGTGACCCCAAGGCCGACTTTTTTGGCATCTACCAGGGCCACATTAGCCCCTAACACCCCAGCTTCACGTAGCCGTTTTATGCGCCGCCAACAAGGCGTGTGCGACAAACCCACCTGCTCAGATAAGGCCTGTACTGATATATCAGACTGCTGTTGCAAGGCTTGCAAAATCCTCAAGTCAAAAGTATCCAGCTTCATAAGATACACCTCATTTAAAACATACATCCTAATATTTAATAATTATTAGAACATAGATACTATATATTACACCAGTTTTAATAAATAAGGCAATCGGTGTTTTGCCAGTTTTCGGCATACTGTTAACTAACAACAGGAGCTCAGCATGCTAGATACAACCAAACCCACCGTAAACGATTTATTCGAGTGCTACCGGCAGGACTCAGGCCGCGTGTATATGAATGGCCAGCAGGCGCTGGCACGAATTCTGATGCTGCAGGTAGAACGTGATCGCTTACACGGTCTCAATACCGGTGCCATGGTAAGCGGTTATCGTGGCTCCCCATTAGGCAACATTGATCAAACCCTGCATGCTGCCAAAGCGTTTTTTGATCCTCTCAACATAGAGTTTCAACCTGGCATTAATGAAGACCTGGCAGCCACCATGATTTGGGGCAGCCAACAAACCCAACTGTCTCCCCAGGCCAACACCGATGGTGTGGTAGGCATGTGGTACGGCAAGGGCCCTGGGGTAGATCGCTGTGGTGATGTGTTTAAACACGCTAATGCCGCCGGCACCTCAAAACACGGTGGCGTGCTATGTGTCGCCGGCGATGATCATGGCGCCAAGTCGTCAACGGTGCCACACCAATCTGATCATGCATTCATGTCGGCCTTAATGCCCGTGCTCTATCCTTCTTCCATTCATGAATACCTGTGGCTAGGTCTGGCAGGCATCGCCATGTCCCGCTACAGCGGTTGCTGGGTAGGCTTTAAAGTCATTTCCGAAACAGTAGAAACCACCGCAACAGTGGATTTAGATCACCTTCCCAGTCAGTTCCACCTACCTAGCCATTTTAAGCTCCCCGGAGATGGACTCAACCTACGTTGGCCGGACGACCGCTGGCTACAAGACAAGCGCATGCAGGAACACAAAGCCTATGCAGCCATGGCTTTTGCCCGAGCCAATCAGTTAGATCGCATCACCTTGCGTTCACCGAGCCCCCGCTTTGGCATCATCACCTCAGGCAAAGCTTATGAAGACACACGCCAGGCATTACTGGAATTAGGCTTAACCAACCCCATTGCAGCTAAACTGGGCATCAGTGTTTTCAAAGTGGCCATGCCTTGGCCACTAGAACCTGTTGGTGTGCGTGAATTTTCCCGCGGCATGGAAGAAATCATGGTCATTGAAGAACGTCGTGAGATGATCGAAAACCAGATCAAACAACACCTGTTTAACTGGGGCCATGAGCGCCCACGCATCACTGGCAAATTCGATGATCAGGACCACGCCATCTTGCCCCTGTCCGAAGAGCTCGATGTTATTACCATTGCCCTAGCGCTTGCCCATCGACTGCTAAAGCTGCAACTGGATGACGACACCCGCAGCCATATCACCCAACAAATCCAACGCTTAAGCCAAGCCCAGCAATCCTCTCAGGCCATCATTGCACCAACCCAGCGAGTGCCCTACTACTGCGCTGGCTGCCCTCACAACAGCTCCACCAAGGTACCCAAGGATAGTCGTGCTAGTGCGGGCATTGGCTGCCACTTTATGGTTACCTGGATGAACCGCAATACCGAAACCTTTACCCACATGGGCGGTGAAGGTGTGCCTTGGCTGGCTTGCAGCCGCTTTACCGATGAAGCCCACCAGTTTGTCAATTTAGGCGATGGCACCTACTTCCATTCTGGCTCCTTAGCTATTCGCCAGGCCTTGGCCAGCAAAGCCAACATCACCTACAAGATACTCTATAACGAGGCCGTCGCAATGACAGGCGGCCAACAGGTTGACGGTTATTTAAGCGTACCTAGACTCACCCGCCAACTAGAGGCAGAAGGGGTCACCAATATGTACCTGCTCAGTGATGACCCAGAGCAATACCAGGGTGAAAACCTAGCCAGTAATATTCACATTGGCCACCGCGATGCCATGCAGCAAACCATGCTCAAGCTGCGCGAAGAAAAAGGCGTCAGCGTCATCATTTATCACCAGGCATGTGCCACCGAAAAACGCCGACAACGTAAACGCGGATTACGCCCACAGGCTGAACAACGGGTATGGATTCACCCACAAATCTGTGATGGATGCGGCCATTGTTCAAAGCAATCCAATTGCATTGCCATTGAACCACTGCCAAGCGAAGACGGCCGCAAACGGCAAATCAATCAATCCATGTGCAACAGTGACCTAACCTGCTTAAAGGGTTTTTGCCCAGCCATGGTCAGCGTGCACGGCGCGACTATCAAACGACCGGAAACCAGTGCCCTACCTCAAGTAGAACTACCCACACCACAGGTAAAGGACATTCATCAGCAGGCCTGCAATATTGCCGTGACAGGTGTCGGCGGCATGGGCGTGGTGACCATAGGCGCCTTACTTGGTATGGCGTCTCACTTAGATGGTAAGGCCTTTATGACCTTAGACTTTTCTGGTTTGGCACAAAAGGGCGGCGCCGTTGTGTCCCACATTCGTGTAGGACAGCGACCTGAACAGGTCACCACAGCGCGTATTATCCCAGGCCGTGCTGATCTACTTATTGCTGCTGACGCCGTGGTCACCGCCGGACCAAACGTACTTAGCTTGTGCCACTCTCAGACCCCAGCAGTGGTTAGCAACCACCTAATCCCTACCGCTGAATTTGTGCAAAACCCCCATAGCCCGTCGCACCATGAAGAATGCTTGCAGCAAATTAAATCCCATACCAGCGATAGCAGTGTACAGATGGATTTTCATAGACTTGCCATGGATTATTTTGGTGACAGCATCTATGCCAACATTATGATGCTGGGTTACGCCCTACAAAAAGGCCACCTACCTGTGAACCTGAGCGCCTTAGAAAAAGCCATACATCTTAACGGGGTCGCCATTGAAAGCAACCTTCAGGGTCTATACCTGGGCCGCTACCTAGCCGTGCATGGCATACCAGCAGCTCCCGTGGCTGAGAAAACCGTTAATATCGATGCCTTATACAGCTTAGATGATTACCTTGCTGAGCAGATGCAACGCTTAACTGAATACCAAGGCAAAGGCCTTGCTAAGACTTACCAGCAGCAGCTAGCAACCTGGCAAACGGCTTTGGCTAACAAGCTGGATGAAAAACAAAATGAGCAGCTAACAAAAGCCATCGCCAAACAATATTCCCGCCTTTTGCGCCTTAAAGATGAATACGAGGTAGCTCGTATTCTGCACCAGACAGATTGGCAAGCAGACATTGATAAGCAATTTAGCCACATAGAAAAAACCGAGCTAAACCTGTCACCTATTGGTCTAGCAGGCTGGAATCAGTGGTTACAACAACCTAAAAAGTATGCCATTGGCACCTGGGTATTAAAGCTAATGCCCTGGCTTGCCTCTTTGCGCAAGTTACGTGGCAGCAAACTCGACCTATTTGCCTATCACCATGAGCGCCGCAAAGAATTGCAATTCATGCATGAAGTGAAGCAAAACATTGACCAGTTATGTATACAAACTAACCCAGCAAATTTTGAGCAAAGTCTGGCTATTGTTAATCTATACAATCAGGTGCGCGGCTATGGTCATGTGCGCCAGCATAATATGTTTCAAGCAAGTCATCAGGTAACTGCAGCACTGCATGACCAGCAACAATTGGAGCTAGCGGTGGAAATTAGTTAATGACTTTGAGCGGGTGTTTTTGCACTTGCGCAGCGGCTAGCTGGACATCCACCAGATAATAAAGGGAAGCCATACCTAGTTGGCGCCGACCCATATTGTGGTAGATCAGTCCAAGGGCAATATCTGCAGCGCTAAAGCGCTGATGCTGGGCGGCAAAGTAATCAGCGGCAGCCGTTGCATCGGTTTGCCGCTGTTCTAACAGACTAATAATGCGCCCCACACCACCATGATAGGCCTGCACCAACAAGAGCAAATAAAGCTGCTCTTGTTTAGCCTCCGGAAGGTGGCCAAAGCGAGCCGCAAACACAGGTGCCAGACGGCGGTGATTTTGCCCATATAGCTTAGTGGCACACTCCAGTTGCGCCATGCGATGCTGCTGGAAAGGGCCAGCAATGCCACACTCTTCTAACACCGCAGGCATGAGTTGCATCATGCCCAAGGCCTGCGCCGATGAACGGCTATACTTCACCGCCCCACTTTCTATCACTATTTGGCCAACAAACAAGGGCCACAGCTTTTCGGCATGGGGCAAATGCTGCAAACGACTTTGTTTGTCAAACACCGCCTTAACCATTTCTATCAAGGGGCGCGGTTGAGCTTCGCTTCCGACACTGACACCATTCCATTTACCCCACACCCAGAAGTCCTGATGCCAACCTAACAATCTGGCTAGTGCAGAATCCAAGTCCACATGGGGCTGATCACAGGCTAACGCAAAAGGATAACCCAATTTATGTTTTGCCCCTGCCACCCAGGTGTGCACCTTGCCTTTTTCGGCCAGTAGTTGCCGGGTTCTATTAAGCTGCCGCTGCGTGGCTTCGCGCAACAGACGATCATCTTGAAAAGTGAGAAACTGGGCCCGGATATCAAATAACAGATGCCTGTCCTGCTTGGCACAGTAACCCGATTCGGTAAGCACCCAGCGGCGGATATCAGATAGATTGCGAAACCAGTTGTGGCTGTAGATATAAGGGGTATGACGAACAACCTGTAGCCATGGGGAGGATTCCGAGGATGACGCATAGGCGCCTTGGGCACACAAAAGTGCCAGGCAAAACACTAATGATCTACTGAACGTGGCCATATACATACCTCAGTGGTTATTTATACCACAGCAAATCCGCAGCGTCTGCGGACGGGGTCTGATTTGAGCGCAGCGAAAGTCTGACCCCTGCGAGGTTTGTGCCCCATAACTGGCTAAGTGGAGCCACTTAGTTAACTAGTGGCACCACTAGCCAGGGTCAGACCCTAGTCCTTTTCCTGTCCGGTAGGTGCTGCAACAAAGTGAATTATTCCACATTAGGATCTGACCCTATCCGTGCCTGCGGCAGGTTCGTTCTTTAGCCATAAAAAAAGCCCCTCGCTTGCGCGAGAGGCTTTTATAATGGTGGGTTGTACAGGATTCGAACCTGTGACCAATTGGTTAAAAGCCAACTGCTCTACCAACTGAGCTAACAACCCAAAGTTGTTGACCAGCTACCACTATTCTTGATAGCCACGTCGTATGATGGTGGGTCGTACAGGATTCGAACCTGTGACCAATTGGTTAAAAGCCAACTGCTCTACCAACTGAGCTAACGACCCACTTGTTCTGCCATATGTTTTACAAGCTTGGTAGCTTTTTACTCTCTATCCGCAGAGGATAAATGGCGGAGGAGGAGAGATTCGAACTCTCGGTGGGGTATTAGCCCACGACGGTTTTCAAGACCGTTGCATTAAACCACTCTGCCACCCCTCCGCAGAGGAGGCGTATATTAAACTATTCTCTTTCAGAGTCAATACTTAGGAGCCAAACTTTGTAAAAAAAAGGGCTTTTTTTAGCGTCGCCGTTGTGACCACAAAGTATTAATAATTAACAACAAATTTAGGCTCATGCTATGCTGCTGCCATCCTACTTTGATTGAGCTTACAAAATGGACAAAAATCAACTAAATGCCTTCCTCAAAGAACAATTTCCACAAAGCGGCAACATTGGTGTAGTGCATGAAATCCATGCCGATGAAGTGGTTATGCGGTTGGTTCCTGATGACAGCCATCTACGCCCCGGCAATACTATTTCCGGCCCCACCTTGATGGCCTTGTCTGATGTCACCGCCTATGTTGCCATACTGAATAAAATAGGCCCGCAGTCGCTGGCCGTGACCACCAATTTAAACATGAATTTTTTACGCAAACCTATGGCAGAGCATGCCTTGTATGCACGAGGCAGCCTGTTAAAACTAGGCAAGCGATTAGCCATTTGTGAAATCAGTATCGAGCAAGATCAAGGCGCAGAGCATGTACTGGTAGCCCATTGCACCTGTACCTACTCCATTCCACCACAAACCTGACACTGGGGTAATTTAGGTAAGCCAAAACTGCGCCACTGACCCGCCAAACCATCAAACATCAGGAGCTTGCCAACGGCTACTTCACCGACACCGGCAAGCAACTTGATGGTTTCCAAGGCTTGCATGGTGCCAATTACCCCAACAATGGGTGAAATCACGCCATTGGCAGCGCAAGTGACATCACGATCAGCGGTATGATGATGCAAACAAGCATAACAAGGGGTATTGTCTTGGCGCGGATCAAACACACTTAGCTGACCCTCAAAACGAATGGCCGCCCCCGATACGAGTGGTGTTTTACTCTGCCAACAAGCTTTATTTAAACTACTGCGGGTAATTTGATTGTCAGTACAATCGACCACCACATCAGCCAAAGCAACCTGTTCAAGCATAGCATCACCAGCTAGGCGCTCAGCCAAACAGCTAACCTTGATATCGCTATTTAGTTGGCTGATGCGCTTGGCTGCAGACTGCACCTTGGGCACATCGATACTCCCTTCATCATGGGCTACCTGACGCTGCAGATTGGAAAAATCCACCACATCATCATCGACCAGCACCAGATGTCCAACACCTGCAGCAGCCAAATACAAGGCCACAGGGCTACCTAACCCACCCACGCCGACTATCAGCACACGCGCATCTAGCAGCGCTTGCTGCCCGTGGTAATCAAATTCTGGCAACATGATCTGACGGCTGTATCTAAGTAGCTGTTCGTCCTGCATGTGATATTCCAATTAATTCTGTTTCTGACCCAAGGTCACACGTTCCCGTTGCCCCAAGTCTAGCTCAGTACGCACCGCGACAAAACCTGCTTGCTTGAGTATATCCCGTACCGCTTGACCCTGATCATAGCCATGTTCTAGTAGCAGCCAACCCTTATCGTCCAATAAAGCAATGGCTTGCAGGGCGATTATGTTAATATCCGCTAAGCCATGGTCTTCAGCGATCAATGCTGACAGGGGCTCGAAACGCACATCGCCTTGCTGCAGATGCGGATCCTGTGGGTCGATATAGGGTGGATTACTAACAATGCAATGCCAGCCAGCATCTAGCCCCGTTGCCCAATCCCCTTGTTGGAACTGCACCTGTTGCAGTTGGTTAAGCTGGGCATTTTCTCGCGCCAAGTTAACGGCATCTTGATGATAGTCGATACCCAAAATATGCCACTGCGGTTGCTCCGCAGCCAAGGCCAGGGCAATGGCACCGGTACCCGTGCCTAAATCCACTAGTCGGCATTTATCTGGCAAGGCCATATTGAGCACGGTTTCCACCATAAGCTCTGTTTCCGGCCGCGGAATCAAGGTAGAAGGATGGGTTTTGAGGTTAATACTCCAGAAGCCTTGCTCACCCATAATGTAAGCCACGGGCTCACCTTCTAAACGACGCTTAATACAAGCCTCAAAGGCCTGCCATTGCTCATGGTCCAGCGGCTTTTCAGGCCAGGTAAACAAACTGGCCGAATTGACTTGCAAACAATGGCCAAGCAGCAACTCACTATCAAGGGCAGGACTGTCACCACCAGCAAGCTGATCTTGCGCCCAAACTAACGCCTGAGCGCGAGTAGGTGGGTTAGCCTTCTGAATCACTGAGGGCGGCCAACATATTGGCTTGATGCTCGTTAATGAGCGGCTCAACAACGCAGTTAACATCACCTTCCATGATTTCATTGAGGCGATATAAGGTCAGGTTAATGCGATGATCAGTAACCCGGCCCTGCGGATAATTGTAGGTGCGAATACGTTCAGAACGGTCACCACTACCAACCAAGCTTTTACGTTGATCGGCTTGCTCGGCAGCTGCCGCGTCCTGAGCACTGGTGAGCAACTTAGACGCCAACAAAGACATGGCCTTGGCCTTGTTCTTATGCTGCGAACGCTCATCTTGACACTCCACTACCACGCCCGTAGGAATGTGAGTTATGCGAATGGCCGAATCAGTTTTGTTAACGTGCTGACCACCTGCACCAGAGGCACGGAAGGTATCAATGCGCAGATCGCCTTTATTGATGTCCACTTCGTCCACCGAATCTGCTTCTGGCATGACTGCCACAGTACAGGCGGAGGTATGGATACGGCCTTGAGATTCGGTTTCTGGTACCCGCTGCACTCGGTGTGCACCTGATTCAAATTTCAAGCGCGAATAAACATCATTACCCACCATACGGGTAATGATTTCACGATAGCCGCCATGTTCGCCTTCGTTGGCGCTAATCACTTCGACGCGCCAGCCCATCTGCTCAGCGTAGCGGCTATACATGCGATACAGATCACCGGCAAAGATAGCCGCTTCGTCACCACCAGTGCCAGCTCGAATCTCGACAAAGGTATTGTGCCCGTCATTGGGATCTTTCGGTAACAGCAGCTTCTGTAAATCTAGTTCTAATTCGCCTTGACGCTCTTTGCCTGCAAGAATCTCTTCCTGGGCCATGGCTTTCATTTCGGCGTCATCTTCTTCCAGCATCAAAGCAGCTTCTTCCATGTCTTCCTGCAACTGGACGTATTCGGAATAGAGCTTTACCACGTCTTCGAGCTCGGCATACTCCTTGGAATAGGCGCGAAATTTGTCCTGGTCCATGATCACTTCGGCTTCACCTAAGAGAGCTTCTAGCTCTTCGTAGCGATCCTTAAGGTGATCCAATTTAGTTAAAATGGAGCTTTTCATATCTTCTTATTCAATTCGTATATGTCCTGCACGGCCTGCAGTCCATGTTCTTTTTCTTCAACGCTGGCTTGCTTCAAATAAATGGTAGGGCCATGCATCATTTTATTACTTAAATCGCGGGCCAAGCGTTGCAGTACCGCCTCGGCATCGTGACCTTTTTGCAGGTTAGCCAGGGCCTTGTCTAACTCACTATCACGAATAGATTCCATTTTGCTACGAAATTCACGAATAGTGCCAACGGCATCGAGGGCCTTTTCCTTTTGCAGAAATTCGGCAATACCGACATCAATAATTTTTTCCGCCGCTTGAGCTGCTTCTTGACGAGAGCGCTTACCTTCCTCAATAACGTCTTTCAAATCATCAACGGTATACAGGTAAACATCATCCAGTTCATCGACTTCGGCTTCGATATCCCGTGGTACGGCAATATCAACCATAAACATTAAACGGTGACGTCGCTGCTTGAGAGCACTTTCCACCACACCTTTACCCAATATGGGTAATTGACTTGCAGTGGATGAAATGACGATATCCGCTTCATGCAAATGCTCTGGAATCTCTGACAGGAGCATGGCCTTAGCATCAAATTCGGCGGCTAAGGTTTCGGCGCGTGCCAGAGTACGATTTGCCACCATCAGCTTTTGCACACCGGCTTCACGCAAATGCCTTGCTACTAGTTCTATGGTTTCACCGGCACCAATCAGCATGGCTTTTTGCTCACTAAAATCAGCAAATATTTGCCTTGCCATGGATACCGCTGCAAAGGCCACGGAAACCGGACTTTCACCAATGGCTGTTTGCGTGCGTACCAGTTTGGCCGTGCTAAAGGCCTGATGAAAAACACGATTCAAATGACTAGAAACCGTATTAATTTCTTGCGCCACAGAATAACTGGATTTGAGCTGGCCTAATATTTGCGGCTCACCCAAAACCAAGGAATCTAGGCCACTGGCCACTCGCATCATGTGCCGAGCGGCATCGTCATGATAGTGGCAATAGCTATGTTGCTGAATTTCATTGGCATCCAAAGCATGAAAGCCAGCCACCCAGTTGGCCACTTCACGCCCTGCATCCTGATCACCATCTAAGGGCATATAGGCGTAGATTTCGGTGCGGTTACAAGTCGACAAAATAGCCACTTCTTGCAGTGCTGTTTCGGCCACCATACGCTGCAACGCCTGGGGTGTGGCTTCAGGTGCAAAAGCCACCTGCTCTCGCACTCGCACCGGGGCAGTATTGTGATTAATACCAAAAACAAACAGCGACATGATTCGACTAACTACTATACCTATCCTGCACGCAGGACATCTAGATCAAAAATGGCCCAGCATTATACCCGAAAACCCCACAACTCCATAGGGATTAACTGACACAATATCGGCTTTATTATTAGGCAATATTTGCTACACTGATTACCTAACAACCCTAACAGAATACTGATGGGCTCAAGCGCCACATCACATCAAGGAACACCAGGCCCATGCTCAATCTTGTGCGCCATTACTGGTCACAATTCAAGCTACCCACAGGCTTACTTAGCAACCCCTATAGCGTGCTAGGCACTGCCCTGATCATGTTAAGCGGTTGTAGTAGCAATCAGATTGCGCAGCAACAAGCCAACTACACGCCACTACCCACTGCCGACCTAAGCGCCATATTGGCAGCAGAAATAGCCCTGCACCGAGGCCAAAACCAACAGGCTAGCGAGCTGTATTTACAAAGTGCCAATAACAGCAACAATGCCGACCTAGCCAAGCGCGCCACCTACGCAGCGCAACTGAGCAATCAAATTGACACCTACAAACGCAGCAGTCAACTATGGTACCAACTGCAACCGGATGCGGTATTAGCTCAACAGCATCTAGCCCAGAGCCTCTATCACAGCAATGAAATCGACCCGGCTATCGATATCCTGCAAACACTCATACAACAACAGGCAGATTATTTGCCGGCCCCCGCCCTACTTGGCGAAATACTACTAAGCCAAAAACGCTACCAAGAGTGCCATGCATTGCTGCAACCCTATACTAGCATAGACCAACCTGATCGCCTGTTAGGTAGTTTACATATCCAGGCCCTAAGCCAGATGGAAAATTTCAATCAGGCACTGACATTAACCCAGCAACTCATCAAGCAGTATCCTGAGGACACAGGGTTACTACTTACCGCAGCACTACTAAACACCGAAATAGCTCTGCCAGCCAAGGCTCGCAGCGACCTGCTACAAGCCTACGCCCTTGAACCAGACAACCCACAAATCAACTTTTACCTGGCTGAAAACTACCATGCTGCAGGCGATAAACAGCAAGCCATTAAGCATTATCAATTAATTCACAGCGGTCCAAATTTGCTCAAAGCCATCGTCAGCATGCTTGAGCTAGACCCACCTACAGAAGCAGAGCGACAAACCTACTTCGCTGAGTTACGCCAGCTACATGGGCAAGCAAGCAGCCAAATTTACCTACTGGAAGCTGATTTTTTAAAGGCCCAGCAGCAGGTTAACGAGGCGTATCAAGTCTACGCTCACGCGGTTGCGAAACACCCCGACAACACCGACATCTTGTATGCACAAGCCATGTTAGCGGCCTACTTAAGAGATTGGCCAGTGATGGAACAAGCCCTGTTAACAGTCATCAAGTTAGATCCAAGCCATGCCCATGCCCTCAATGCACTGGGTTACACCTATGCCGATCACAACACTCAATTAGACAAGGCCGAACAACTCATCAGCAAAGCCCTGGCTTTGCGCCCTGAAGACCCTGCCATTATGGACAGCATGGGCTGGCTAAATTACCGCCAAGGCCATTACCGTACGGCTAGAGACTATCTACAAAGGGCCTTTGCCGTTTTCCCAGATGCAGAAATCGCCGCCCATCTAGGCGTAGTAGAATGGGCCCTTGGCAACCTAGACGAAGCGCAACGAGTGTGGGACACCATCTTGCAAGATGACCCAGAGAATGCGTTAATTAAGCAAGCCATTTTAGATGCTCAAGAGGAATTCCCTAGTGAAAGCTAGCACCGCCAAGTTGTTCAAACGTCTACGTCTATCCAGCACCATCATTGTCTTAGGCATGCTTAGCGCCTGTAGCCAACTACCTCAGTCCACACCGAGCAGTGAGCAAAATGTGGCTACTCAACTACCTAGTTATGGCCCTTATCGTTATCGCGCTACTGAATTGGCTAAACTGGTGCAGTGGGATGTGGAAGGCAAACTTGCCGTTTACACCGCCAGCAAGAACAACAGCGGCAATCTAACCTGGCGCCAGCGCAAAGAATTTTACGACCTTCTCATTACCGGCCCCTTAGGCCAAGGGCACCTGCATATTGAGGGCAGTCCGGGGCTGGTGATTGCCACCACCCCAGAGGAGCAAGCCCAAGCTGCCAGCCTCGAAGCCTTATTTGCTGAACACTTTGATTGGCAGTTCCCCATGAACGAACTACGTTACTGGGTACGTGGCATTGCCAGCCCCGAAACTGACGCTCAACTAACCTTTAATGACGATGGCGAACTAGCCAGCATCGAACAGGCAGGCTGGCAGGTAGAAATCAGTCGTTACGAATCTGTTAGTGGCCTGCCCATGCCCGGTAAAATCACCATAACTGGCGAGGCCATACGCCTTAAACTGATTTTGAAAAACTGGTCTAACCTGTACCCATTCCCACGCCTAAATACGGCCCAATAAGGGCCGCATTTAGGTTGACTTTTCAGCCCTTCTCATGGAAAATACGCGCCTCTAATTGAGGCAAGCTTTTTGCACCTTAAATTAGACAGGTTACTGGGGTATCGCCAAGCGGTAAGGCAACGGGTTTTGATCCCGTCATGCGCAGGTTCGAATCCTGCTACCCCAGCCATATTTTTAGCCTATTGCGACGCTTTGCTTTTGTCGCAATAGTCGTTTGGCCAAGCCAGCGTAAATCAACAGATTAAAGGTGCCCAAGGTGTCAAAGCTTAAAGTCTTTACCGGTAATGCTCACCCAGAATTAGCCCAGAAGGTTGTTGACCAGCTGTGTGTTCCACTTGGCCAAGCCAAGGTTTCTAAGTTTAGTGACGGCGAATGCACCGTAGAATTACTGGAAGACGTACGTGGTAAAGACGTATTTATCATCCAGCCTACCTGCGCACCGACTAACGACAACCTAATGGAACTGATCTTTATGGCTGACGCCATGCGCCGCGCTTCGGCTGCCCGCGTTACCGCCGTAGTGCCTTATTTCGGTTATGCTCGCCAAGACCGCCGCCCTCGCTCTGCCCGTGTGCCAATTAGCGCCAAGGTGGTAGCGACCATGATGGCGAAAACCGGTATCGACCGCGTACTAACCGTTGACCTGCACGCTGAACAGATCCAGGGCTTTTTTGATATTCCGGTAGACAACGTATTTGGTTCGCCGGTGCTACTGGACGAAATTGCTAGTCAAAATTATGAAAAGCCTCTGGTTGTATCTCCTGACGTGGGTGGTGTGGTACGTGCCCGTGCTGTCGCCAAACAGTTGGGTGTTGATCTAGCCATCATCGACAAGCGTCGTGAAAAAGCCAACGAATCTCAAGTTATGCACATCATTGGTGACGTAACAGATCGCACCTGTATCCTAGTGGACGACATGTGTGATACCGCAGGCACCCTGTGCCAAGCAGCTGATGCACTAAAAGCCAATGGCGCCAAGTCCGTAGTGGCCTACGCCACTCACCCAGTACTATCCGGCCCAGCCATTGAACGCATTAGCAACTCTGCTCTGGATGAATTGGTGGTTACTGACACCATTCCATTAACCGCTGCAGCTGAAGCCTGTGAGCATATCCGCCAACTGACCCTGTCCGATCTTTTGGCTGAGTCTGTTCGCCGCGTATGCAACGAAGAATCCATCAGTGCCATGTTTCGCACCTAATATTCAATTAGGTCTAAACCTGTACTGATATTATCGCACTTATGTTTAAGTGCTTTTATTAAACGATTACCAACACCGGTCGCAAGTGTAGTAATCATAGAAAAAGGAAAGACACTATGTCTATCACTATTAATGCCACAGTCCGTACTGACACAGGGAAAGGTGCGAGCCGCCGCCTGCGTCGTGAAGCGGGTAGCGTTCCAGCCATCATGTTCGGTGGCGCCAAGAACAAGAAGCCAGTTGCTTTGACTCTAGAGCACAAGCAAGTTTGGAAGGCTTCTGAAAGCCCAGAATTCTACTCTTCCGTTCTCACCGTTGCAGTAGATGGTAAAGAAGAGCAGGTAATCCTCAAGGACATGCAGCGTCACCCTGCCAAGCAGCAGATCATGCACGTTGACTTCCAGCGCGTCACCAAGTCCAACCCAATCAGCATTCTGGTACCTATCAAGTTCCTTAATGAAGCTTCCTGTACTGCCGTTAAGATCGGTGGCGGTCGCATCTCTCACCAGATGACTTCCGTTGAAGTTGTATGTTTGGCTGCTGACATTCCAGAATTCGTTTCTGTTGACATGCAAGACGTACCTGTAGGCGGTATCGTTCACCTATCTGACCTAGAAATGCCAAAGGGCGTTGCGGTTAAGTCTCTGACTACTGGTGCTAAGAACGACACCCCTATCGCCAACATCGCTGCTAAGCGTGGTGGTAACAAGTAAGATCGGTTTTATACTGATTTTATTCAACAAGGCCTGCATTGCAGGCCTTGTTTGGTTTTAACCGGTAATCAATAGCATGTCTGATAACACTCCCATTCAACTCATCGTCGGCCTAGGCAACCCTGGCGCCAAGTACGATAACACCCGTCACAATGCGGGTCAGGACTGGGTCATAGAACTTGCTAACAGCCACGGCATCTCCTTGGCACCGGAAAAACGCTACTTTGGCCTCTATGGCCAAGGCCTTATCGACGGCCAAAAGGTCCACCTGTTAATCCCTACCACCTTTATGAACTTGAGTGGTCAGGCATTACA
>JAERSU010000270.1 GCA_016845445.1 Oceanospirillaceae bacterium
ATTCTTTCCAATTGACCAGTGTTTAATTCCCCTTGAGCAAGCTCATCGTACAAACCGACACCTTGATTATTAACAACGTATTGCAGACGCACGCTGGGGTCAGAAATAATTAGATGATCTTGACCCTGTGGTGGTAAAGATAAGCCCACCTTGTGTAACCATCTAGACCATGCTTCACTACCACCCCGATCTCGCAAACGTGGAACCTTGCCTAGACCCGTCTGCAAATCAGTGTTTTTTATCTGTTTAGCCATTTCTTGTCCAGCACAGGGAAATACTGGGCATAGCCACAGCAACTCGCTAGATACATCATGCCAACTACCATCACCCCAGCGAATAGCCACATCAATATGCTCCGCTAAAGCATCATCCTGATCAGCTAGGGGCTGGATACGCATGTCGATGTCAGCATAAGTATGCATAAAATTAACCAACCGTGGCGCCAACCATCTGGCGGCAAAATAACTCGACATGCCCACGGTTAATTGTGTGTGTTGTTCGCCACGTAGATTGTCGATGGATTGATTCAATTGCGCATAATAAGCGTCCGCATCCACCAGTAACTGTCTACCTTGCTCAGTCAAAGCAACGCCTCTTGGCTGACGTATAAATACGGCAAAACCTAAGGCCTGCTCAAGTTGCTGCATCTGATAGCTCACGGCACCTTTGGTCATAAACATAGCTTCAGCAGCCTGAGTAAAACTAGCGTATTTAGCGACCCGACAAAATAGCGCCAAAGCATCATATTGATTAAAAGATTTATTGTTCAAATTTTTTAAACGCTATGTTAGAAATTTCTTGCTTGTAGACTAACCTCTTCAGACGTATAAATCCACCACCAAAAACCTATTGAGGCTAGCCAATGCATAGGGAATCTCACACTGATCATGCTACAGATATGCATGTTAGGCCTAAAAAACGTTGCCGCGGCGGTCGCAGCCAACGTATAGAAAAGCGTCAACAAGGAAAGGTGGTTGCCTGTCAAACTTTAAAACGCAACCTTCCTGAGTATGATGTATTAAACGAATACCAATTAAATGATATTAAGAATCAAACTAATTGGTTACTCGAACAACACGGCATCGCCTTTACCGATGATGAGGAATCCTTAGCTCTGCTTGATGCCGCTGGGGTAACTATTAAAGGCAACCGAGCGCATTTTGAAGCTGGCCAAGCACAAGCTTTATGTCGCACAGCACCTGCAGAATTCTATCTCTATGGTCGTGCCAATGAACACCAGTTTACCGTTGGTGGCAAGCACACAGTATTGACACCTGGCTATGGTTCCCCCTTTGTCAGCAGCTTAGATCAAGGACGTCATTACGCCACTCTCATCGACTTTGAAAACTTTGTCAAACTGGCCTACATGTCACCCTATTTGCATCACTCAGGTGGCACCGTTTGTGAACCCGTCGACATACCCGTTAACAAACGCCATCTATACATGGTGTATGCACACTTACGCTATTCCACCAAGCCGTTTATGGGCTCCGTAACCGCACCTGACCGAGCCCAGGATTCCATCGATATGGCCCGCATTGTATTTGGTGAGACTTTTATGTATGAACACTGTGTCATGCAAGCCAACATCAATGCCAATTCTCCCCTGGCTTATGACGGCACCATGACCGAAGCCTTAAAAATTTACGCTCGCGCTGGCCAAGGACTAGTGATTTCTCCCTTTATCATTGGTGGTGCTATGGGTCCAGTGACCATGCCGGCCTTAATTGCTCAAGCCCATGCAGAAGCCTTGGCAGGTATTGCTCTCAGCCAAGTGGTAAGACCCGGCACGTCAGTGGTATATGGCAATTTCCTCACCACCATGAATCTGAAAACCGGCGCACCAACCTTTGGCACACCTGAGGCAAATTTAGCAGCTTTAGTCATGGGACAACTAAGTCGTGATATCAACCTACCTCTACGCTGTGGTGGCCACCTAACCGCATCAAAATGCGCTGATGCCCAGGCCATGCAGGAATCCACATCCAGCATGTTAACGGGCCTACAAGCTGGTGGTAATTACATTCTGCACGCTGCTGGCTGGCTAGAAGGCGGATTAACCATGAGCTATGAAAAATTTGTCATGGATTTAGAGCAGTGCGGTATGTTACATCGCTATTATCAGGGTTTGGATGTCAACACCGATACTTTAGGCACGTCAGCATTTATGGAGACTGCTGAAGGCAGCAGCTATCTAGCCTGTGACCACACTTTGCAACACTTTGAACATGCAAACTATCAAGCAGACTTAAGCGACAGCCAATCATACGAAGCTTGGGCACTAGGCGGTAGTCTAACCATGGAGCAACGTGCAAACCAAGTATGGAAACAAATGCTCAAAGACTATCAACGACCACCTATGCCAGACAACATACATAACCAACTACTGAGCTTTATCCATGAGCGTAGAGTCAGCATGCCAGATCAAAACTACTAGGACTTAACTTTAACTAGAATCGTTTAACCATAATCGGAGAACAAAATGACCGCATCCTATCGCACCTCTGCCCTAGCATCACGCCACAAAATTCTTGGTTCTGACTTAGAAGACTGGAATGGCATGGGTACTGCCTGGAGCTATCACACAGATCCCAACACTGAACACGACGCTGTCAGGGAAGCTGCTGGACTTTTTGACATGTCGCCCCTCAAAAAGGTATGGATTCAAGGCCCAGATGCCATGCAGGTAATTGATTACACCATAACGCGCGATCTCACTAAGGTCGCCGCAGGTCAGTCAGTGTATACCAGTGTTCTCACCGAGGCTGGCACCGTAGCGGACGATGCAATTGTTGCCAATTGCGGCCATGACTTGTATTTATATTGTCATGGTTCTGGTGACAGCATGGCCCTATTGGAAGCTTCCGCAGTAGGCAAAGAAGTGAGTTTAAGACTGGATGATGATCTTCACAATATTGCCGTGCAAGGGCCAAAATCCCTTGCCTTACTGGATGCCCACTCGCCTTTAGATGTAGCTAGCCTGAGCTACTTTGAACATGCTGAAACCACTCTATTTGGCCATGATGTGCGCCTCTCTCGGACAGGCTATTCTGGTGAACGTGGCTATGAAATCTTTGTTGCCGCTGCAGCGGCAGGTGATATATGGGATCAACTACTAGCAGAAGGTAAAGACCTAGGTGTTATACCCTGTTCTTTTACCGCTTTGGACAAGGTTCGCATTGAAGCGGCTTTGCTATTCTACGGCTATGATATGACCGACGAACATACACCGTGGGAAGTAGGACTTGGTTTTACCATCCATAAAAACAAAGCTGAGTTTCGCGGCAAAAAAGCCGTGCTGGCTAGTCAGGCCAATCCACGTTTTATGGGCGCAGGTATCAGTAGCCTAGAAGAGCTGCCATTAGAAGGTGGGGAAACCCTTTGGCAAGGCGACGCTGAGGTTGGTACTGTAAATAGTCCTGGTTACTCTCACCGGTTAGGCAAAACCTTGGCTCTTGTGCACATTCAAGCTGCTGCCAATGAAGTTGGCACTAACCTCACCGTTAAGGGCGAAGGCTACCAAGCTGAAGTCACTATTGAAGCTATTCCGTTTTACGATCCGGACAAGGCTCGAACTCACGCCTGATAATACCCAATCGATTAGGCTAATTGAAATCAGCCTTCGGCCGGGGTCAGACCTGAGGTCTGACCCCACGCGAAGCGTGATCAACCCTCTATTAACCAACCACCAGCCAAACAGCCACACCTAGCATCAAGGTACCTGCGATACGATTCATGATGCGTACATTATTACCACGCATTAGTATCTTGCCTAAGCTCTTGCCGCCCAAGGCATACCCTACCATGGAAACAAACTCTGTTACGCTAATAATGGCAACTATAATGAACACCTGAGGCCAAAAAGGCTTGGCCATGTTTATAAACTGTGGCAACAAGGCGATGCAGAAAGCCCAACCTTTAGGATTAGCAATGGCCGTAATAAAACCCTGGCTAATCAACTCCCACCGACCTGTGTGCTTGGCTGCACCAGATAGATCAATGGCCATCTTGCCCCGTGAGCGCCATAATTGAATACCCAAATAAGCCAAATAGGCTCCACCTACACCCTTCAAAATAATGAATGCCGATGGGTATTTGAGTACTAATGCTGCCACACCCACCATGGAAGACACGGCAATCGTGCCAACACCCACCAGTTCACCAATCATCATCCACATGGTACGACGCAGCCCTACGGTCATGCCTAAGGTCAGGGCCAAGGTCATACACATCCCCGGGGTAATAGAAACAAAGAAAAAAGTGGTGGCAAAAGCAATTATTACGGCAACTTCCATGGCATAATCCACGCAGTTAATTAAGCAGCAGGCATAGTGCGCCTCAAACACAAGAGAGTCAATGCAAAACCTATCACCTTTGCGCTCGCAATACTGGCTTCAGTTCGTCAAACAACTGAGTCATGACATTGTGGCCGTCACCATTCCTTTGTACCGCATCATGATTCCTACCATTATCCTGGTGAAGGTATTGGAGGAAGTGGGAGCGGTAGATGTGCTTGGCATGCTCATTGCCCCCTTTATGGCAGGCTTAGGCCTGCCGGAAGAAATCGGCATGGTGTGGGCTATTACCCTGGTGGTGAATTTCTATGCTGGTTTATTGGTGATGTTCAGCCTACTCGACCCAAGCAGTCTCACTGCAGCACAAATGACCCTCATCGGTGTCTTAATGCTCATTGGTCATAGCATTCCCTTAGAAGGCAAAATTGCCCAAGCCACTGGCGTACGCCTGCGCAATGTGGCTTTATTTCGCATTGTGGGCGGCTACCTATTTGCCTGGATTCTGCATCAGTGGTACAGCTATTCAGGGCACTTGCAAGGTCCGGTACAAATGGCCTGGCAGCCGCAGCCTGTAGATTCAGGGTTGCCAGCCTGGGCCATGGCACAAGTAGAAAGCCTATTTGCCATGTTTGTTATCATTGTGATTCTCATGACCTTGCTAAAGCTCATCAAGATTGTCGGCATTGAAAAACTTATTCAGTGGCTGCTACGGCCCTTCTTAAAAGTCATGGGCATTGGTAAAGAGGCCACCAACATTACCCTCATAGGCATCACCTTGGGCATTGGCTTTGGTGGTGGCCTGCTGATTCGGGAAGCCAAAACCGGCAACATCAACAAAAAAGACATCTTTGCTGCCGTCACCCTGCTCGGTTTCTGTCACAGTGTCATTGAAGACACCATTGTCATCATGCTGGTAGGTGCCAATTTAACCGCTATACTGTGGGGTAGAATTGCCTTTGCCATCGTCATGACCTGGTTAATGGTGAAGTACTATGAGTGGGCCTCAGAGAGCACCAGAGATAAATACCTAATTCGTCAATCATGACAATCTGGATATATGTTAGAAGTTAGCAACACCATCCACATCCCGTATCATGAAATAGACATGCAGTTTATTCGTGCCCAGGGCGCTGGTGGTCAACATGTAAATAAAACCTCCACCGCTGTTCACCTGTTCTTTGATATCCATGCTTCTCAGGCGCTGTCTGCGCCCCTTAAACAGCGACTACTCAAACTCGCCGATCATCGCATTAGCCAGTCTGGCAAGATCATCATCAAAAGCCAGGATAGCCGCAGCCAGGAAATGAACCGCCAGGCCGCCCTTGAGCAACTTAAAAAGGTGATTTTAAAGGCTAACCAGCGGCAGAAAAAACGCATCGCTACCAAGCCCACCAAGGCTTCCCAACGACGCAGAATGGACAGTAAAACCCAAAAGGGGCAAGTAAAAAAACTACGTGGCCGCGTAACCGACTAGCCCAACGGCCGATACTCTCCGGCTGCCAAATCATCAGGCAACAAGTGATCACCAATGCGATATCGGTGCAAGCTTTTTACGGGATTACGAAAACGCCCAAACATACGCTTAATCTGATGGTAGCGTCCTTCGGTTAATACTAGCTCAGCAACATGTTCTGACAGCTTACGGAAAGTAACCGGTTGGGTAGTAATATCTTCATAGGGGAAATACATACCAGCAGCAAAGGCTGGCCCATAATCATCGGTAATAGGGTGTTCAAGGGTGACACGATAATGTTTAGCCACCTTGGTTTGCGGCTCCGTTAATGCCCGTGACCATGCGCCGTCATTGGTAATTAACACCAGACCGGTAGAAAAACGATCCAGACGCCCGGCAATGTGTAAGCCTGATACGCTGGCAATGTCATCGGGCAGCAAGTCGAATACCGTTTGATGCTCATCATCCACCGTAGCACACACCACACCAGCAGGTTTATTCAGCATCAGGTAGATAGCCGTCTCATGGGGCATAAGTTGGCCCGCCACCTTGATACGACTAAATTGATTAACCAGTATCTGGCCATCCTGACAACAGGCACCATCAAGCTCTACCTGCCCTTGGGCAAGTAGCAGCTTTACATGATGTTTATTGCCAGGCAGGTGTTTTTCTAGATAGCGGTCTATACGCTGTCGACGGCTCTGCAAAATAATCTTCTAGGCAGCAGCATCATCACTACGTTCATTCAATTCCATATGCCCGGCATTCTTAGCAAACAGCTTACGCACCATGGGTTCGAAGAATTCTAAGGGTTTGCTGTCATAATTAATATCAAAGGCATTCTGGTCATAATTATGGCAGAAGTATTTGCAGTCTTCATAATAAGGACTGTCCCTATACTTTTCACGGGCCAGGCGATCACCACCTAGATAATGATTGTAGTAGTAGCCTTGGAATACGCAGTGATGCTTAAGAATCCAGTAGGTCTTCTCAGACACATAAGGTTTCATGATAGCAGCGGCCACTTCACCGTGATTATAAGGAGCAATGACATCACCGATGTCGTGTAATAAAGCCGCCACAATGGTTTCTTCATCAGCTCCATCATGATAAGCGCGCGTGGCTGACTGCAGGGAGTGTTGATAGCGGTTGATAGGATAAGGCGTCCATGCTTCATCCAGCATACGTAGTTGATCAAACAATCGATCTACCAGGCCGGCGTTATACTCTTCTTCCCAATCCATGACGATATCAAAATCATGCTGGGTTGCCTCTTCCATGGCAATCCAGGTGCCTTTTTCGCGTTCAGTCATACTCTACTACTCACAGTTGATATATAAGCCGCAAGCATAATGCCAAGCGCACGATTTGACCAGTAAATGATTTTAGGTTTAAGGCACTACTAAATAAGGGGCTAGATACACATATAGTCTGTCCCATTGGGGTCAGACCCCAATGGGACAGACTATAGGTAAATTATGCAGATTCTGGATCCCAGCCGCTGATGGACTTCACTTCCAAGAAGTCTTCTAGGCCATGTACGCCACCTTCGCGACCACTACCAGACTGCTTATAACCACCAAATGGGGAACCACAGGCACGGCCCATGCCGTTCATTTCTACCATACCAGAACGCAGGCGGCGAGCCACACGATTGGCCTTGGCGCCGTCCGTAGTCTGTACATAGTTGGTCAAACCGTAAACAGTGTCGTTGGCAATGGCGATAGCCTCTTCTTCTGTATCAAAGGGGATCATCACCATCACTGGGCCAAATATTTCTTCGCGGGCGATGTTCATGTCATTGTTAACATCCACAAACAGGGTTGGCTTGACATAGTAGCCCGTGGCAAAACCATCGGGCTTGCCAGTACCACCGACTGCCAAGGTGGCGCCTTCATCAATACCCGCCTGAATCAGACCTTGAATCTTTTCATACTGCAGTTCAGAAACCACCGGACCTAGATGGCGTCCAGGCTCGGCCGATAAACCAACCTGTGTATTGGCAAATTCGGCCGTTGCTTGCGCCACAGCCTGGTCATAGATAGCACGTTCAACCAACATACGCGACGGCGCATTACACGACTGACCAGTGTTCCCCAGCATGTTGCGAACGCCTTGCACAATGGCCTTCTCACCCGCATCGGCAAAGACGATGTTGGCACCTTTGCCACCCAGCTCCAATGAGACTCGCTTAACCGTGTCTGCGGCGTTCTTGGAAATAGCAATACCAGCACGTGTGGAACCGGTGAAAGACACCATGTCGACGTCCGCATGACCGGTCATGGCATTACCCACCTGCACACCATCACCGTTTACCATATTGAACACACCGGCAGGGATACCAGCTGCATCAACTATTTCGGCAAACAAAATACCTGATAGTGGTGAAATTTCAGAAGGCTTAAGCACCATAGTACAACCGACTGCCATAGCAGCAATGACCTTTAGCACCACCTGGTTCATGGGCCAGTTCCATGGCGTAATCAGCGCACAAACACCAATAGGCTCATAAATAATGCGATCATTGGGTGCGTCGTCACTAAATGGACGTTCAAATTCAAACTTTTCTAAGGCTTCCATTAACCCTTGCGTATGCCAAATACCTGCACCTACCTGGTCACGATTAGCCTTATCAATGGGGCAGCCCATTTCGCTGCTAATGGCCGCGCCCATGTCTGCGGCACGGTTTTTATATTCTGCGTAGAATTTTTCCAGGTAAGCATAACGCTCTGCCTTACTGATCTGACTCCAGCTATCAAAAGCTGCCTTAGCAGCAGCCACGGCCTTGTCAACATCGGCAGCAGTACCAAGGGATATGGTATCGATTACGGCTTCAGTGGAGGGGTTAATTACGTCAAAATCGTTAGCCACTTCCGGGGCAACCCATTGGCCACTAATATAAAAGTTCTTACTGTTGGACATGATATTTCCTAACAAATGCTGAGGTTTCACAAAATTTTATCACTGCAGAGAAAAAACTATTATCTCTGCAGCCCTTACCACACAAGGCAATCAGGTTGATGTTCAATATATTGCACAATACCTGTTTGCTAATTTAAGGTCAAGGTATTTGCCAAATTCCTCATATTTAATAAACTATGCAGCAAGCAATGCCAATTGGCTAAATGCCCCATTAAAGCTTGCTATATAAAAACAACAATTAACCTATCCGCAAACAACAGGAATCCTTCATGCCAAGCCAAAACTTTGATGTGCTTGTTATTGGTGGTGGATCGGCAGGTATCGCCACCACAGCCAGCCTCATAAAGCGCAACCGTAGTTTATCCGTCGCCATCGTTGAACCCTCTCGCACACACCTATACCAGCCCGGTTGGACCATGGTTGGCGCGGGTGTATTCAAACCAGAACAAACCAGCTGTGCCATGGACAGGGTCATACCCACTGGCGCCACCTGGATCAACAAGGGGGCAGCGCAATTCCATCCTCAGCAAAATAGTGTAGAACTAGAAGATGGCAGCTTGGTTGGCTACAAGGCGCTTGTGGTGGCTCCGGGACTTAAGCTCAATTTTGCTGCTATTGAAGGCTTAGAAGAAACCTTGGGTAAACATGGGGTTACCTCCAACTACCGCTATGATTTAGCACCCTATACCTGGGAATTGGTGCGCAAGCTTAAAGGCGGCACTGCCCTCTTCAGCCAGCCACCCATGCCAATTAAATGTGCCGGCGCCCCGCAAAAGGTTATGTACCTGTCCTGTGATTGGTGGCGTCAAAAAAGCCTGCTCAACAAACTAGATGTACAATTCCATAATGCCGGCGGTGTATTATTTGGCGTTGCTGATTTCGTGCCGCCATTAATGGATGCAGTCAATGACTATGGCATTGATCTCAATCTAAACAGCCAACTGGTGAAAGTCGATGGCCCCCAGCAAACGGCCTATTTCAATCAAATCAAAGATGGCGAAGTCGTCGCTCAGATCGAACGCAAATTTGATATGTTGCACGTATGTCCACCGCAGACTGGTCTGGACTTTATGCAAAACCAACCCATCACCGATGAAAATGGTTGGCTCAAGGTAGATCCGGAAACTCTACAAAACCCCGATTATGCCAATATTTTTGGCTTAGGCGATTGCATTAACACCAGCAATGCCAAAACCGCTGCGGCTGCCCGTAAACAAGCCCCAGTGGTAGCTCGCAATGTATTGTCGCACCTAAACCACGAACCCATGTTGGCAGGCTATGACGGCTATGGCTCCTGCCCACTCACCGTGTCGCGCAGTCATATCCTGTTAGCGGAATTTGGCTATGGGGGCAAATTACTGCCTACTTTCCCCAAATGGATGTTACAAGCCACCAAGCCGAGCAAGTTCTCTTGGTGGTTAAAAGCCTCGGCCATGCCAGCCGTTTATTGGCACTTGATGTTAAAAGGTCACGAATGGTTGGCCAAACCAAAGCGTCGAAACCCATAAACGAGACAAGGGGGCAAGATTTATTTTTTGCCC
>JAERSU010000271.1 GCA_016845445.1 Oceanospirillaceae bacterium
GATTGGTACCCCTGCAGAACTAGATGATGTGGTAGCAGTATTAAATAGCATGCTTGCAGAAAATATTTGATCTAGCATTGCAAAGGTCTGACCGATTGTCTGACCCTGCAAATCAATTAATGAACCCCCAGTCATAGTTGACTTTAATTGTCACTGATTTAAAGTGTCAGGTAAGATTTCAAACACTTGTATGAATTTTGGGTGTAACCCAATAACAACAACCATAGGAGTCCATGCATGATCTATGCGGGCAATGCCGTGCAGGTAGCAATGCACGATGACCAGATCGCCAAACTGACTTTTGATCTAGCCGGTGAATCTGTTAATAAATTTAACGCCGCTACACTGATGGAGCTAAAAGCCGCTCTTGAAGCGATACAGCAAACTGAACAGATTAAAGGCCTGTTAATCACCAGTGCCAAAAAGGTGTTTGTTGTGGGTGCGGATATTACCGAGTTTCTAGCCTTCTTTGCCCGTGAGGACGAAGAGCTGGTAGACATGAACATGGGGGTAAACGCCACCTTTAGCATGCTTGAAGATCTACCTATTCCAAGTGTGGCCTTAATTAATGGCACGGCCTTTGGTGGTGGTTTTGAAATATGTCTAGCGGCAGATTATCGCATCATGACGCCAACGGCGGCTGTGGCACTGCCGGAAGTCAAGCTTGGCATCATGCCAGGTTGGGGTGGGTCTGTACGTTTGCCACGCTTAATTGGTGTTGATAATGCCATCGAATGGATTTGTTCTGGTTCTACTAAAAAAGCGCCAGTTGCCTTAAAAGAAGGCGCAGTTGATGCCGTAGTGGCGGATGAAGAGTTATTGGCGGCAGGTGTGAATCTGCTACAAGGCTGTCTGGCCGGTGAATTTGACTACCAAGCCCGTAAGCAGCAAAAGATCAACAAGCTAGGCCTTGGCCCCATTGAACAGATGATGGCCTTTGAAACCGCTAAGGGTTTTGTTGCTGGCAAAGCGGGGCCACATTACCCGGCGCCGGTTAAAGCCATTAAAACCATGCAAAAGCATGCCGGCATGGCTCGGGATAAAGCTCTGGCAGTAGAAGCCAAAGCCTTTGCGCAATTATGCAAAACCGATGTGGCTGCTAACCTAGTGGGTATTTTCCTTGCCGATCAATACCTGAAAAAAGAAGTGAAAAAACACACCAGCATTGCCGCTGATGTGAAGCAGTCAGCGGTATTGGGTGCCGGTATCATGGGAGGTGGTATTGCTTACCAGTCGGCTTCCAAGGGCATTCCTATTGTTATGAAAGACATTACCGACGCTGCCCTGCAGCTTGGTTTGGATGAAGCGGCCAAGATTTTGAGCAAGCTGGTTGATCGAGGTCGTCTTGATAACAAGAAGATGGCCAAGGTGCTCAATGCCATCCGTCCGACCCTAAGCTATGAAGATCTGGCTAATACAGATTTTGTTGTGGAAGCCGTAGTAGAAAATCCAAAAGTGAAGGGCATGGTGCTGGCCGATGTTGAACAACAGGTACCAGCCCATGCGGTAATTACTTCCAATACCTCTACCATTTCCATTGATTTGCTCGCCCAGCCCATGCAAGACCCCAGCCGTTTCTGCGGCATGCATTTCTTTAACCCGGTACACCGCATGCCACTGGTGGAAATTATTCGTGGTTCACAAACCAGTGATGCAACCATCGCCACTACCGTGGCCTATGCCAATGCCATGGGTAAGAAGCCAGTGGTAGTGAATGACTGCCCAGGTTTCTTTGTTAACCGTGTGTTGTTCCCGTACTTTGGTGGTTTCGGCATTCTGGTAGAAAAAGGCATTAGCTTCCTGCACATGGATAAACTGATGGAACGTTTTGGCTGGCCTATGGGTCCAGCTTATCTGTTAGACGTGGTTGGTATTGATACTGCACACCACTGTCAAGGTGTTATGGGAGAGGGTTTTCCAGAGCGCATGGCCGGTCAGGGAGAGAAGGTCGTTGACCTGATGTTTGCTGAGAATCGTTTCGGCCAGAAAAATGGTGCTGGATTCTATACCTACGAGAAGGATAAGAAGGGGCGCCCACAAAAGCTGGTTGACGATGCCATGGTGGCAAACTTGGCAGCTATGAACAGCAATCCGGCAGAATTGTCTGATGAACAAATCATTGATTATATGATGATTCCTCTATGTTTAGAGGTGGCTCGCTGTCTAGAAGAAAAGATTATCGCCTCGCCAGCCGAAGCTGATTTGGCATTGATTTATGGTATAGGGTTCCCGCCATTTATCGGTGGTGCCTGCAAGTACATGGATAGCATAGGAATTGCCGCCTTCTGTGAACGGGCTGATGCCCTAGCCGAAGTGAGCCCATTATTCAGTGTGCCTGAGTCCATGCGTGCCATGGCAGCAGCAGGTGAAACCTTTTACGGCAACATGCAAAAAGCCCAATAAATAGGAACGGTGACAAGTATGAGTTTTCAAGCTAACGACGTAGTAATCGTAGATGGCGCCCGTTCTGCAATGGGGCGCTCTAAAGGTGGTGCATTCCGCAATGTACGTGCCGAAAATCTTTCTGCCGCAGTTATTGCCGGTCTGCTGGCCCGCAATGAAGCGCTAAAACCATCCCATATTGAAGACGTGATCTGGGGCTGTGTGAATCAGACCTTAGAACAGGGCTTCAATGTGGCGCGTCAGTCAGCTTTGCTGGCTGAAATTCCTGCCAGCGTGGCAGCACAAACAGTGAACCGTTTATGCGGTTCATCCATGTCAGCATTGCACACAGGTGCCCAAGCCATTGCCACAGGCAATGGTGACGTCATGATTGTTGGCGGCGTAGAACATATGGGCCACGTTGCCATGAATCACGGTGTGGACATCAACCCTGCTGCCAGTCATCAAGCTGCTAAAGCTGCCATGATGATGGGCCTGACGGCTGAATTGCTGGGCAAGATGCACGGCATCAGTCGTGAAATGCAGGATGAATTTGCTGTGCGCTCCCATGCCTTGGCCCATGCAGCCAGTGAAAATGGCGGTTTTGATAAGGAAATCATCGCCATTGAAGGTCATGATCAGCAAGGTCGTCTGACCATGGTGGCAAAAGACGAGGTGATTCGCCCAGAAACCAATTTGGATTCCCTTGCTGCTTTGAAGCCAGTGTTTGACCCCAAAAATGGCACGGTCACTGCGGCTACCTCGTCGGCTATTTCTGACGGTGCGTCGGCCTTGATCATGATGTCCGGCGCAAAAGCCTTGGCATTGGGCATCCAGCCTATCGCCAAGGTCAAGTCCATGGCAGTGGCCGGATGTGATCCATCCATCATGGGCTATGGCCCGGTACCAGCCACCAAAAAAGCCCTTAAACGAGCTGGCTTAAAAGTGGACGATATTGGTGTGGTTGAGCTTAACGAAGCTTTTGCTGCCCAGGCTCTGCCAGTACTTAAAGACCTGAAGCTGCTTGATAGCATGGAAGACAAGGTCAACCTACATGGTGGTGCCATAGCCTTGGGGCACCCACTAGGTTGTTCGGGCACGCGCATTTCCTTGAGCTGCTTAACCCGTATGCAAAAGGACGATGCCGAATTTGGCTTGGCCACCATGTGTATTGGTATGGGCCAGGGTATAGCCACTATCTTTGAGCGCGTTTAATGAGTGTCTAGATAGCGCTATGCTAAAAGGGCAAATGTTATGCATTTGCCCTTTTTTTTGGCGGTCAGAGCGGGGCTTATCTCTGGGTTATACAAAAATAGGGGTTGCTTTTTAAGCCAAACAATGGAATTTTAAAAATAGAAAGCTGTATAGATAGTAGCTATATATAAGAAAAAGACTTGACCTGTGGCGATCTGCCTCTAAACTAAGTCAGCTTTATTTAGCTCATTCAGTTATTAAAGTTATAACCGCATTTTTTTAGCTGGTTGCGGGACATTGCAGCCAGCCATTTGGAACCGTTTCAATGGGTAGATCCCTCGTCATCGTCGAATCGCCAGCCAAGGCGAAAACCATTAACAAGTACCTCGGTAAGGATTACATCGTTAAATCCAGTGTTGGTCACATTCGTGATTTGCCAACCTCGGGTGGTGGTACGTCTGATCCAAAGGCGCGCGCTGCTGAAGCTGCCAAGGTGCGTAAAATGGCGCCTGAAGACAAGGTTATTTATAAGGCAGCACGTGCTCGTGCGCAGTTGGTTCGCCGTATGGGTATTGACCCACAAAACAATTGGAAGGCCGATTATCAGATTTTGCCGGGCAAAGAAAAGGTTGTTGATGAATTAAAGCGTTTGGCTAAAGATGCTGATGCTATTTATCTGGCGACGGATTTGGATAGAGAAGGGGAAGCCATTGCCTGGCACCTGCGCGAAGCCATTGGCGGCGATGACAGTCGTTATCAGCGCGTGGTGTTTAATGAAATTACCAAAACCGCTATCCAGCAGGCCTTTGCCGATCCTGGTCAGCTAAATATGGATCAGGTCGATGCCCAGCAAGCACGTCGTTTTCTAGATCGTATTGTTGGCTTTATGGTGTCGCCTCTGTTGTGGGCAAAGATTGCCCGCGGCCTGTCAGCTGGTCGTGTCCAGTCTGTGGCGGTGAAATTGGTGGTAGAGCGGGAACGTGAAATTCGTGCCTTTGTGCCAGATGAATACTGGGAAGTGAAAGCCGACTTACAGTCGCAAGCACAGCAGGCCTTTGTTGGTCAGGTGTTTAAGCATCATGGCGCTGACTTCCGTCCTAGTAATGAAGCGGATACCATGGCGGCCCTAGCGAACTTGCAACAGCAAGACTTTGTGGTGAGCCGTCGCACTGACAAGGCCACATCCAGTCGTCCATCAGCCCCCTACATCACCTCAACGCTGCAGCAGGCTGCTAGCACTCGCCTAGGTTTTGGCGTGAAGAAAACCATGATGATGGCCCAACGCTTGTATGAAGCCGGCTACATTACCTATATGCGTACTGATTCGACTAACTTGAGTCAGGAAGCCGTGGTTAATTGTCGTGATTACATTAACGACAAGTTTGGTGCCGAGTACTTGCCTGAAAAGCCTGTTAGTTATTCTAGCAAAGAGGGTGCCCAAGAAGCTCACGAAGCCATTCGTCCATCGGATGTGCGCATGAAAGCCAGCCTGTTAAATGGTATGGAGCGTGATGCCGAGCGCCTTTATGAATTGATTTGGCGCCAGTTTGTTGCCTGTCAGATGAATCCAGCTAAGTTTACCTCCACAGGCATCACCATCACTGCCGGTGATTTTGCCTTACGTACACGTGGTCGTATTATGCGTTTCGATGGTTACACCAAGGTGCAACCCAGCGCCAGCAACAAAGAAGATGATTTGCTATTGCCGGACTTGAAAGAAGGTGATGTGGTCACATTACACAAGCTAAATCCAAGTCAGCACTTTACCAAGCCTGCACCACGCTACTCGGAAGCCAGTTTGGTGAAAGAGTTGGAAAAACGCGGCATTGGTCGCCCATCCACCTATGCGGCTATTATCTCCACCATTCAGGATCGTGGTTACGTTAGTGTACAGAATCGCCGTTTTTATGCGGAAAAGATGGGTGACATAGTAACTGATCGATTAGACGAGTGTTTTGCTGATTTAATGGATTATGATTTCACCGCCAATATGGAAAAGCGTCTCGATAGCGTTGCTGGTGGTGATACCGAATGGAAGCGCCTGCTCAATGTATTTTACAAAGCCTTTACCCGTAAGCTGTCAGCAGCAGAAGCGGCCGATGGCATGCGCGCTAATGATCCGACCATGACGGATATCGACTGTCCGGCATGTAGTCGGCCGATGACCATCCGTACCGGGTCTACAGGGGTGTTCTTGGGCTGTTCCGGTTATGCATTACCCCCCAAAGAACGCTGCAAGGAAACCCTTAACCTGACAGCGGGTGATGAGGTGGTTGCCGTGGATGCGGATGATGAAGCAGAATCCCGCGTACTGATCAAAAAGCATCGTTGCCAGCAATGCAGTACGGCTATGGACAGTTATCTTATTGATAGTCAGCGCAAGTTGCACGTCTGTGGTAACAACCCAGATTGT
>JAERSU010000272.1 GCA_016845445.1 Oceanospirillaceae bacterium
GTTGGGGGCTGGCATGCGTGCCGCAGCCTGTTACCAATATGGTTTGGCCAATAGCAGCGTCATTGATGGGGCCTTGTCGGCTTTGCAGCAGGCGGTGCAGGCGCCCTTGTTGCAAGCTAAGGGTGAGGAGTGGCAGTTTGATGCCCAAGGCCAGAGCGCCTTGGTGCAAGCTGAACTTGCCATCGGTGCGGCCCTGTCCCATGGCGCTGCTGCTGTGCGCATTAGCAACACCTCCCAAGGGGTGTTAGTGGCACCAGTGTTAATGGCCTGGTTAACCAAGCCCATGGCACAGGCGACCGCCAAACAGCCCGTGGCAATCTATTATCAGCATCACAGCGCTGCCCAGCGGTGTCTGCTGATATCCGCCGAAGGCCAGCCGCTGGGTTTGTATCAGCCCAAGGCTACTATGGTGGCGGCCCATGAGTTGCTGGTGCAAATGGGCGTAGACCATGTCGATGGTTACCTCATCTCCGATGCCCTGGCCTTGGCTTCTGCCCGAGAGCAAGCCCTGGAAAAGGGCATCATGGTCGATGTTGACCTAGTTAACCGTCTAAAAGCCATGATGATGGATTCCTTCGTCCCCGAATCCGAAGCCTCCCGCAACAGCGGCGCTGGTCCTTCCTAGCCCCGCTTCTGTGCTCCGTGGTTCCCCGCAGGATCTCGGAGCACCGTCCTTGCTCAGTGGCACCGTCTTTGACTCTCGAGCACGGTTTTGAGTCTGTGGTACCGTCTTTGGCCCTCGAGCACTGTTTTGAGCTTGTGGTACCGTCGTCAGCTACCGAGCACGGCCGCCGAATGGGTATACTCTTTTTAACCTCGCGGGGAAACCCGGCGCTATAGCTTAAAAACAGTATACCCATCCGACACCCCACAGCTAGTCACTGCTCGCTGATACATCTCCAAGATAGGCTGACGAGCCCTGTAGTCACCGACAACCCGCGCAAGTGTTGATTAAAACGAGCTAGTCGATTCTGGCACAGACCGAGAGCTACAGGGTTCGCCAATGAGTCTTGGAGATATTGACGCCAGTAGCTTTAGGATAGGGACGCCGGGTGAGGAACCTTTTCTTGAGCTATAGCGCCGGGTCTCCCCGCGAGGTCAAGAAAAGATTCATCGCCCGGCGGCCGTGCTCGCGGGTCAAAGACGGTGCCACAGACTCAAAGCCGTGCTCAAAAGCAGATGCCGGTGCCACTGAGCAAGGACGGTGCTCGAGAGTCAAAGACGGTGCCACGAAGGCTAGATGGTGGCAATGAGCTGCAGTTTGGCAGGCCGGGGTAGTTTTTTGATGGCGGCTTCGCGTTTGGAGGCGCTGGAGCGGTCGGCATGTGGTTCGCGGTAGACGATGGCTTTGGCTGGGTCGCTGCGGAAGAAGCGGGCGCCAAGCTTAGGGTCGCTTTGGTGTTCGGCAAAGCGGCGCTCTACATCGGTGGTGATGCCTGTGTAGAGTTTGCCGGATTGGGTTTGTACCATGTAAACCCACCAAGATTTTTGTGCCGATGTTGCACTATCGTTCATTATCCTGGAATCCTCAGTTGGACAAGCTGAAGTGTGCGTTTGTGGCGTTGCAGGTCAAGGCGTGACAGTGCAGTAATAGCCAGTTATTACAAACTGTTACAACGACGTCATGCGGCGCCACAAGCGTGCAATTCGGCTGGTAGCGTGATTCATCTTTTGAGTGCAAGAACAGCTTCACTAAAACCTCCTTAACGTTAATTAGTTGGCCGATCGAAGAAGCGGTCAACTGAGGATTCCAGGATTATGCAAAAGCCTGAAACCGAGTATAATAGCCGCCTATTTTAACTGCTTGTGAGTGCTTATGCAGCCTGCCATTGAATCTCTGCAAACCCTAACCGACCTGTTCAAGGAAGTCGGTGGTCAATATCGTGTGTTTGATATGGGCTGTCGGTTAAGTAAATTGACTAGCAACCAATTTAGCGAGTTTGAAAGCTGTCAAAAGCCTTACCCATTGCCCTGGTTAAAACACGCCTGGGTTGGCATCTTGTTATGGCAAAACCAACAACAAGAAGCCGCACCGACCATCTGGTTTCTCAAGTTCCCGCTGGATGAGCAGGGCTATATGGTGCAAGCATCAAGGGATGAATTTCTTAATCAACTGTTGGACACCATAGGTACCAACATGTTGGACAAGCAGGAATCTGCCGCACTGGCGGATAAACTACAGCATAGCAATTTGGCCTTTACCCCCGATCAAGATCGCATGGCTGCCTTCAATGCCCAGGCCCGCTCACTGCTCAAGCAGCCAGCCTCTGAATTATACCTACCGGTACGTGATTACCTGCTAAGGGATGATCTGAGCGACGGTTGGCAGGCACTCGGTGTGCAAGGCTTTGCCGATTTGGCGCAACGTATGGAAGACAATGCTGAACTGGCCAAGCTGGTGGCGGCAAAGGTAAGTGATATGCCGGCGCCGGTATTAACTGCCGTGGCCGTGCAGTGTGAAAACAGCCAGTTACCCTATCAGGTAAGCGCAGCCTTTTTGCAACGTGGGCAAACCAGCACCGATATGGGTGAGCAGGTGATCTGTTTGCGTGCCATTAGTCAGGCCAGCAATGCCCAGGCGCGTTCTGCTTGGTTGCAGCAGCTCATGGCTGTTGGCCAGGAGGTCGGGGTGGAGTTATTGGCTGCGGTGGCCAGCAAGTGCCAAGGGGATCTACGTGAGCCCCAGGTGTTGGCTGCCTTTGTTGAAGCCTGTGCTGCCGATCAAGGTGTGTTTAACGGCCTGGTGGGGGAGCTGATGTATCAGCAAGACCTGCGTGAGGCCATCTTGGCGTTAGTGCGCAGTCCAGAGCGCAGTGAACGCATGGCGCAGGCCTTTGGGGCGTTTATTCAGGGCTAGGGCGCACCCAGTGCCTGAGCATCAAAACGTTGGCCGTTGACCCCCTTGCTATCCGGCCCCATCAGATAGGTGTACACCGGCATGATATCCTCAGGAGCCAAATTAATAGCGGGGTCTTCACCAGGGTAAGCCTTGGCGCGCATGTTGGTGCGGGTAGCGCCTGGGTTGATAATGTTGACCCGAATATTGGAAATGTTTTCCACCTCCTCGGCGAGAATCTGGGCCATGCCTTCAGTAGCAAATTTGGACACGCTATAGGCCCCCCAATAGGCCTTGCCCTGGTTACCCACACCAGAGCTGGTAAAAATGATGGAGGCGTCTTCTGAGGCCTCCAACAGTGGCATAAGGGCTTGGGTTAGCATAAAGGCGGCATTGACGTTGACATGCATTACATGGCGCCAGGTGCGTACTTCGTAGTTACTGATGGGGGTGCGATCACCAAGAATGGAGGCGTTGTGTAGCAGACCATCAAGGTGGCCAAATTCTGCCTGTAACACCGCCGCCATTTCATCATAGTCTTCTTCCTTGGCGTTACTAAGGTTCAGCGGATAGATGGCAGGCGTAGGGCAGCCAGCATTGACAATGTCATCATAGACGGCTTCTAGCTTTTCTAGGGTACGGCCCGCTAATACCACGGTGGCGCCTAGGGCTGCGTAGGTTTTAGCTGCGGCTTCGCCAATGCCGGCACCGGCACCGGTGACCACAATGGTGCGCCCTAGGAGGCATTTTGCAGGAGCTTGGTAATCAAACATGATGGCGTATCCTTTTTGGGGTCTGAGGGCCTAGGTAGCGAGTGTTTTAGCCTCACGAGGCGGCTTTGCTGGCATGTACCAAGTAGTTAACATCGACATCTCTGGCGTTAAGTTTATAAGTCTTGGTAATGGGGTTGTAAAGCATGCCGGTCATGGCATGGCTTTGTAGGCCGGCTAAGCGCATGTATTCGTGTAGTTCCGAAGGCTTAATAAATTTGCTGTGTTCGTGGGTGCCCTTGGGTAGCATTTTTAAAATATGCTCGGCACCAACAATGGCAAATAGATAGGATTTTGGGTTGCGATTAATGGTGGAAAAAAACACCTGGCCACCTGGTTTTAACAGCTTCGCACAGGCGGCAATAACCTTGCTTGGCTCGGGCACGTGTTCGAGCATTTCTAGGCAGGTGACAATATCGTACTGACCGGCTTCTTCTTCGGCTAGTTGTTCGGCGGTGATTTGTCGGTAGTTTATATCAACGCCAGCTTCCAAGGCGTGCAGTTGCGCCACCTTCAGCGGTGCTTCACCCATATCAATGCCGGTGACCTGCGCACCGCGCAGGGCCATGGCCTCGGCGACAATGCCACCGCCACAGCCAATGTCGGCCACCTTTTTGCCGTGTAGTGGGGCGCGCTCATCAATCCAACCAATGCGTAACGGGTTGATTTCGTGCAGGGGTTTAAATTCGCTTTGGGTATCCCACCAGCGGCTGGCTAGGGCTTCAAATTTGGCGATTTCTGCTGGGTCGACGTTGTGCATAAGGCTTTCGAATTACTGCTTGTGTGTAGTCTAGGTCAAAGGAAGTTAAGTATACCTTTTCGTCGCCCTATTGGCACCTTTCTTTGGTGGCGCAAAACACTGTTTTAAATGGCCGGTAAATTAGGTTATGCGAATGAATTTATGCTATCATTGGCGTTTTTGCGGCTGGTTAAATTATTGCTAAAATTTACCGGTCAGTTGACCTAATAAGTGCGTTCTATAGAGCGCCGTCTGGACAAGGAAATTCGTTTAGTTATGAGCGAAATAGCTAAAGAAATCTCACCTATCAATATCGAAGACGAACTCAAGCAATCCTACCTGGATTACGCCATGAGTGTAATCGTCGGCCGGGCACTACCTGATGTGCGTGATGGCCTAAAACCAGTTCACCGTCGTGTGCTGTTCGCCATGAACGAACTCAACAACGACTGGAACAAAGCCTACAAAAAATCGGCCCGTGTGGTCGGTGATGTCATTGGTAAATATCACCCCCATGGTGACTCTGCGGTGTACGAGACCATCGTTCGTATGGCGCAACCCTTTTCCATGCGCTACACCCTGGTTGATGGTCAAGGTAACTTTGGTTCCATTGACGGCGACTCGGCGGCGGCCATGCGTTACACCGAAATTCGTATGGATAAGTTGTCCCACGAGTTGCTGGCTGATCTAGAAAAAGACACCGTCGATTATGTGCCAAACTATGATGGCACGGAGATGATTCCTGAGGTGTTGCCAACGCGTATACCTAACCTGCTGGTCAATGGTTCTTCTGGAATCGCCGTGGGTATGGCCACCAATATTCCACCGCATAATATCAATGAAGTGATCAGTGGTTGCTTGGCCTTGATTGATAATCCTGAAATCGAAATCGATGCGCTGATGGAGCATATTCCAGGCCCGGATTTCCCTACCGCCGGTATCATTAATGGCCGTGCTGGAATTGTGCAGGCCTACCGCACCGGTCGTGGTCGTATTTATCTGCGTGCCCGTCATCATGTGGAAGAAGATCCCAAAAATGGCAAGCCATCGATTATCGTTACTGAACTGCCTTATCAGGTCAACAAGGCACGCTTGATCGAGAAGATTGCCGAGCTGGTGAAAGAGAAGAAGATCGAAGGTATCACAGAACTGCGTGATGAGTCTGATAAAGATGGCTTGCGCGTGGTGATTGAACTGCGTCGTGGTGAAGTACCCGATGTAGTCGTCAACAACCTCTATGCCCAGACTCAGCTAGAGAATGTATTTGGCATTAACGTGGTGGCCTTGGTTGATGGTCAACCAAAAACCCTCAACTTGAAAGAGATGTTGGAAGCCTTTGTGCGCCATCGTCGTGAAGTGGTTACCCGTCGTACCCTATTCGAACTGCGCAAGGCCCGTGATCGTGGTCACGTGCTGGAAGGTTTGACCGTTGCGTTAACCAACATCGATGCAATCATCGAAACCATCAAGACCTCCCCTAATGCTGCCGAAGCCAAGCAGAAGTTGTTGGCCCAGACCTGGGCAGCGGGCCCGGTGATTGCCATGTTGGAAAAGGCGGGCAATGACGCCTGCCGTCCAGATGGTTTGCCAGCTGAATGCGGTATTCAAGGTGATCGTTATCAGTTATCCGAAGCCCAAGCTCAAGCGATTCTGGAATTACGTCTGCATCGCTTGACCGGTTTGGAGCAGGACAAGCTAATTGGCGAATACCAAGATTTGCTGGAAAAGATTGCTGAGTTGTTAGAAATTTTAGGCTCTGCTGAACGTCTGTTGGAAGTCATTCGTGAAGAAATGGCTGAAGTGCTAGCCCAGTATGGCGATGCCCGTCGCACGGAAATCATGGCTTCTCGTCAGGACTTGACCGTGGCTGATTTGATTCCGGAAGAAGATTTGGTGGTGACCATTTCTCATGGTGGCTATGCCAAGACTCAACCGGTCAGTGATTACCAGGCCCAGCGTCGTGGTGGTCGCGGTAAAGCGGCTACGGCAGTGAAAGAAGAAGATTTTGTCGAACACCTACTGGTGACCTCGTCCCACGATACTATCCTATGCTTTAGTAACAAGGGTAAGGTGTACTGGCTGCGCGTATTTGAGATCCCCCAGGCTTCACGTAACGCCCGTGGTCGCCCCATTGTCAATATCCTGCCTTTGGAAGAAGACGAACGCCTAACCACCATCTTGCCGTTGCCAGAAGGTGGTTATATGGAAGGTCACTTTATCTTTATGGCCACCGAACACGGTACCGTGAAGAAGACCCCATTAACAGCCTTCTCTCGTCCACGTACTAGCGGTTTGATTGCCCTTGGTTTGGATGACGGTGATACCCTCATCGGCGCGACGGTTACCGACGGCTCGCAGCACATTATGCTGTTTGCTGATAATGGTTTGGCAGTACGTTTTGATGAAGACGATGTGCGTACCATGGGCCGTACGGCGCGCGGTGTGCGTGGTATTCGTCTGGAAGAGGGTGCCAAGGTGATTAGCCTGATCATGCCGCAAGAGGGCGGTCGTGTGTTGACGGCCAGTGAAAATGGTTATGGTAAGCAAAGTCGTCTAGAAGACTTCCCCCTGCGTGGTCGCGGTGGTAAGGGTGTTATCTCCATGACCATGTCTGAACGTAACGGTGCCTTGATTGGCGCGGTACAGGTATTTGCAGGGGATGAAGCCATACTGATTAGTGATCAGGGTACCCTGGTACGTACGCGCACTAGCGAAGTAGGTATTTTGGGTCGTAACACCCAGGGTGTAACACTGATTAAAGTACAAGAAGGCGAAAAGCTGGTACAGGTGGCGCGGGTTGCCGAGTCCGAAGAAGATGAGCTTGACGGTGTGGCAAGTGCCGATCCTAGCGAGGCTGGCGCAGTTGCAGCACAAGCTGAAGCTACAGCAGAGACTGAAGCAACTGTTGATGAGGAAGCGGCCGATGACTAAACGCGCTCATAATTTTTGCGCAGGTCCTGCTGCTTTACCAACCGCCGTACTGGAAAAAGCCCAAGCTGAAATGCTCAATTGGCAAGATCGTGGTGTGTCGGTCATGGAAATGAGCCACCGCCATGCGTCTTTTATGGAATTGGCGGCTCAGTGCGAAGCCAATTTGCGTGAGTTAATGCAGATTCCGGCTAATTACAAGGTGATTTTTATGCAGGGTGGGGCCACGGCTCAGTTTTCCCTGCTGCCCATGAATCTGTTAGCTGGCAAAACCCAGGCCGATTATATTGATACGGGTATCTGGTCCACCAAGGCGATCAAGGCCATGGCGCCCTATGGCAGCGCCAATATCATCGCCAGCAGTCAAACGGGTGAATACCTCACTGTGCCGCAACAGCATGAGTTGAACATCAGCCCAGATAGTGCCTTTGTGCACTATTGCCCTAATGAAACCATTGGTGGCTTGGCCTTTGATTATATTCCAGATACCGGTGATGTGCCCTTGATCGCCGATATGTCTTCGGTGATCCTGTCTGAGCCCATCGATGTCAGCAAGTTTGCTATGATCTACGCTGGTGCGCAGAAGAATATTGGCCCTGCCGGTATTACCTTGTTAATCGTGCGAGACGATCTATTAGGTAAATCGCGCTTTGATACACCGCCTATTTTTGACTATCAGAAGCAATGGGAAAATGATTCCATGCTCAATACGCCGCCTACCTATTCTTGGTATCTGGCGTCGCTAGTATTTGAATGGTTGTTGGCAAATGGCGGCCTTGAAGCCATGGCTAAGGTAAACCATGCTAAAGCTGCCGCCCTGTATGCCGCCATTGACAATAGTCAGCTATATAGCAACAAGGTCAACAAGGCCAATCGTTCCATTATGAACGTCACCTTTACCTTGGCTGATGAGGCACTAAATAGTACTTTCTTACAGGAAGCCGAGGCCAACGACCTGTTAAATTTAAAAGGCCATCGTAGCGTGGGTGGCATGCGCGCCAGTATTTATAACGCGGTGCCCATGGAATCGATACAGGCACTAATTAGCTTTATGCAGGATTTTGAAGCCCGCTACTGGAATAAGTAACTATGTCTGAAAACGGTATGACTCAGGAACAAGAG
>JAERSU010000273.1 GCA_016845445.1 Oceanospirillaceae bacterium
GCCACATGTTGAGGATTACTAGCTAGGCCTTCGATGGAGCCTATATTGACAATGGCCCCCTGGCTCCTCTCCAGTAAAGGCTGCAGGGCCTGGGTGAGAAATACAGGGGTAGTGACATTGAGCCCCAGCATGGCATCCCAATCGGCCCTACTCTGTTGCCCCATGGGCTGTTCAAACATGATACCGGCATTGTTTACAAGGGCATCGAGGCGGCCGTATCGACTTTCAACACGGGCAACCAGATCTGAAAAATCGGCATTTTGGCCTAGGTCGGCAGCAACATATTCAACTGCTTCCATTGTGGCTAGCTGGTCTGGCAAGGGCGAACGTTGAACCACAATAATTTGGTAGCCTGCTTGGAGAAACGCGTGACTGATGCCAAGCCCGATGCCTTTGCCACCGCCGGTAATTAACGCAACTTTACTCATCTTTATTCTCCTTAACCATAAACCGGCTTAGCGCCAGTGACTGGCACTAGCGCACCACACATATAGCGGGCTGCATCGGAAGCTAAAAAAGCAATGACATCGGCGATATCCTCCGGCTCGGCTATGCGGCCAATGGGTACACTCTGATTTAGCTGCGCCACGGCCTCGTCTGGATCCAAACCACGGCGTTCGAAGCCAGTTCGAATCATGGGGGTATTCACCTCATTAGGACAAACCGCATTGACGCGAATGTTGTCAGGCGCATGATCCACCCCTAGATTACGGGTCAAACAGGCCAATGCTCCTTTCGCCGTGCAGTAGGCCACATGATTAGGACCAGGCTCTGTGCCCCATACTGAACTCGTGTTCACAATGGCACCGCCGCCTGCTGCCTGCATATGAGGAATGGCAGCACGACAGAGGAAGAACACCGCATTAAGATTAACATTCATAGCGGAAAACCACATGTCATCGGTGGTTTCCAAAATATTACCCCGTGGAATAATACCGGCGTTATTTAACAAGATATCGACACCACCGTAAGTATCCACACAGGCCTGCACTAGCGCCTCACAGTCTGCTTTATGATTCAAATCACAAGCCTCAATGGTGACCTCATAGCCTTTTGTCTGCCAACTCGGTAGCAGATTTTGCAGCCCCTCGTAGTGATAATCAGCCGCCACCACCTTGGCCCCTTCGCTGGCAAACAAGCCAACTAATACCTGGCCTATACCACCAGCAGCCCCAGTGATAATGACTTGTTTGTTTTCGAAACGCATACTCACCTCTTATTATTAGTCGCGTATTAGAAATCTTTTAATAGCCTAATGGCATCATATAGAGCGGCATGCACATTGCGCCCTGCCCATGCATCCCCAATGCGATACAAATAAAACTGCCCATCCGCGTTGTGATCCAATAATTGCGGCTGATCTGATTGCATGCCCTGCATATCCACTTCACCCAGATTGCGGCTTGATGGCGCCAACTCATGAAATAACTCATCGTTTGCATCGGTACTGTTTTCCACCACCACTTGATCGACCAAACGCAGTTGAGTGCTATTGGAGTACTCATTCCACAGGGTTACTGCTAGCTTATCGGCCTTTCGTTCTAGACTACGCACTTCCCAATCGGCAGTGAGTCGGGCGTTATGGCTATATAGATCGCGTAAATAATGCGGGAAATTAACATCCCCGACATCTCGGCCAAGGGTACGATGGGGGCTAACAAACTCAAGTTCCTGGCAACCATTTTGCAGAATATACTGGCCGGCGCCCATGGCCTGATGCCCACCATTGTTGTCATACAAGAGTACCTGTTTGCCAAGCTTAACCTGCCCACTCAAGACATCCCACAAGCCAGTTAACAAGGCTTCACCAGGGATGCTTAATGGTCGCGGCAAACCACCAGTGGCTATCACCACCATATGCGGCTGACGTGCTTGAATATCATCTGCATCCCCCCAGGTATCATACTCAAACTGCACCCCTAGGTGGTCACACTCCTGCTTGAGCCAGCCCACAATACTAGCCATTTCGCTACGCCGCTGGACACGGGCAGCCAAATTGATCTGGCCGCCAACTTGGCCTGTGGCTTCTAACACAGTCACCATGTGGCCCCTTTCGGCAGCCACCCTAGCAGCTTCAAGACCGGCCACCCCGGCGCCAACCACGAGCACACGTTTAGCACTTTGGGCTGCTTGTATAACATGGGGAATGCGATCTTCACGTCCAGTTGCCACATTATGAATGCACAAGGCCTCGCCCTTTGCATGTAGACGGTCAAGGCAATAGCCAGCCCCGACACAAGGCCGAATACGTTCTTCCTGTCCTGCATGCACCTTAGCAATGATGTTTGGGTCTGCCATGTGACCGCGTGTCATGCCAATCAAATCAACGGCGCCAGATTCGATGGCATAACGTGCCGTGGCAACGTCCGTCACCCGGGTGGCATGTAACACTGGCAAGGCTAATTCCTGCTTCATACGCGCCGCCAAGGCCAAATGGGGTGCGGATGCGTTGCCCATCGGAGGGATGCAATCGGCCAGGCCCATATCCGTAGTAAGATGGCCACCGACAAAATTAAAGAAGTCGAGTTGGCCGCTGCTTTGCAAGTCCTTAGCGATACTCAGGCACTGAGCTTCGTCGAGTCCTTCAAGGCCTTGAGATTCACGTAAAAAGTCATTGCCCGTCATGCGGATGCCAAGCAAGAAATCTTTCCCCACAGCGCTGCGAATGGCATCCATCACCTGCAGGGTAAATTGCAATCGATTTTCCTCTGCGGCACTGTATTCATCTTGTCGCTGATTAAAGGCGGGAGTCCAAAACTGATCGATCAAGTGAGCGTAAGCCATCAGCTCGACACCGTCTAAGCCTGCCTCGGCACAACGATAAGCTGCAGCAGCATAATCAGCCACAATGCGCACCATATCGGCTGACCTTAACGGGGCTGGATTACTGCCATGGGGACGTTCAGGTATGCCACTTGGTGCTACTGGCGGTAGCCAGTGTTCAACGTCAAAGGCCGTGCGCCTGCCAAGATGAGTAATTTGGCACATGATAGCGGCGCCCTCGTCGTGCACCGCTTGTGCCAGCTCTTTAATCCATGGGGTAACACCATCATGGCTTAAATCAATCTGCGCAAAGGCGGCCGGTGAATCCGGCGATACAGTGCAAGAACCACCAAACATGGTCAAGCCAAGGCCCCCTTTAGCCTTAGCTTGGTGGTAAAGCCGATAGCGCTGTTTAGGCATACGGTCTTCGATGTAACCGGGGGCATGGGCGGTGCTCATGAGGCGGTTACGCAGACTGACTTTACCTAGTTGAAATGATTGTAGCAGCGGGTCTTTGTGCATTTATTTTTGCCCCGTAATCTAAAGGGGGTCAGACCTAAGGTCTGACCCCAATATTAAAACTCTTCGTTCAAACCACCATCATCAGGAATCTCCCGCTCCCGACGGGCGATGTAATCCAACAACTCATCGTTCTTGGCTTCATCCAATTCTGGCTCCTGGTATTCAGCCAATTTCTTCTTGGCTAAATTCAGGGCTCGTTCGGTGATTTCCACACTGCCTTCGGCTATCCACTGCTCGATACTCATATTATCAAGCAGTTGTGGCATATAGAAAGCCCGCTCAAAATTGTTTTGCGTATGCTCATGACCTAGATAGTGACCACCAGGGCCAACATCGCGTACCGCTGCCAGGGCTTCGTCAAAATCATCCCAACGTGGGCCTTCGGTCATACGGTAGGCCATGGCACACTGCTCGGCATCCACCATAAATTTGGCCACCGAACAATGCATACCGGCTTCGTTCCAGCCAGCGGAGTGCCAGATATAGTTGGCGCCAGCGGCCATAACACCCATCAAATTAACGCCACTTTCGTAACCCGCTTGGGCATCAAAAGTTTTAGCGCCACCTAGGGTATTGGAGGTACGCCATGGCACATCATAAAAACGCGCCATCTGACCGATCATAAAGTTCATCAGGTTTATTTCTGGGGTACCCGCCATGGGCGCACCCGAGCGCATGGAAACCGTAGACAGGTAGTGGCCATAAATGGCCCGTGCACCAGGGTTTAGTAACTGTGTATAGGCCAAAGCAGAGAGGGCTTCAGCGTTTAACTGCACCACGGCAGGCACCGTGGACGCTGGTGTGTTGGCACCCCCCAATACGAATGGCGAGCAAAGCACAGGTTGCTTGCGCTTCACAAAGGCACGCAGTGCACCAAGCATGGTTTCGTCCCACACCAACGGTGAGTTACCATTGATATTGCCTGTGGTGACGGCATGTTGATCGACAAATTGTTTGCCAAACAAGATGTCGCACATATCCATAACGTCTTCTGCGTTCTTACCCGAAGTGGTCATGCCCATGAAGGTCTTATCAGAGTACTTCATGGAGGAATAGGTAATGCGTAAATGACGGTGAGGTACCGCATGATCCATAGGTTCAACAATATGGTGCGCACTGGAGTGTAGAGCCGGGCTCATATGGGCCAGCTTATGGAACATGGCCAGATCATCCAGGGTTGGATTGCGGCGTTTGTCTTCCAGGTCACGTAAAAAAGGCGCACCCGTCATGGGTACAAAAATACTCTTGTTACCACCAAATTCCAGATTATTGGCTGGGTTACGGGCATGGTAAGAGAACTCAGAAGGTATGGTCTTAATCAGTTCGCGAATCATTTCACGGTCAAACTTAACCAGATCACCTTCCACACGAGCACCGGCCTTGCGCCAGTCTTCTAGGGCAATGTCATCACGAAAAACCACACCGACGTCTTCCAATATCGCCATGGAAGCGTCGTCGATTTTTTCAATTTGCTCCTGACTTAAGGGTTCCATAAAGGGGATACCGCGAGTCAATTGCGGTAGCATTTGTTCAATGTTGTCAGTGCGTAACGCGCGACGGCTACTACGGCCGCCAGCACGGCCACCACGGCGTGCTTTGGTGGCTTCTGCAAATGCTTTAGTCATGGCATTTCTCCACAGAGAAGTTAATTATCTAAAGACGCAAAAATACGCTTATTATGTCTTTATAACAAACGACTTTTTTGTTCATTTTAATTACATATTGTTATCTATTGCGGAAATCATCCTAGTTATTATAAGGTGTACAGCAAATCACATGCCGAGATTAGTTATGCTACGTAAAAAACTACCGGGCATTAATGGCCTGGTTACCTTTGAAGCTGCAGCACGTTATTTAAGCTTTACCCAAGCGGCTGATGAATTGTGTGTTTCGCAAGCTGCTGTAAGCCGTCAAATTAAGCGCTTAGAGGAGCAACTTGGTTGCGCCCTATTTAATCGCGTCCGACGCCATCTGGAACTGACAAAAGAAGGCCAACGCTTATTTCAAGCGGTAACCATGGGACTTGGCCACATTGGCAGTATTTGTGATGACATCCGTCGCACACAAAACTCTGATCAAATCACCATTGCCTCTACCCTGGCCTTTTCTACCTTCTGGTTGATGCCTCGTATCAGAGCTTTTCAGCAACAATATCCGCACGTTAAGGTGCACGTTATTGCCACCGACAAGGCCGACGAACTGCGTTCTGACAAGGTGGACCTAGCGCTAACCTGTGGCAATAGTCAGTTGCAAGGCCATGAGACGCACTACCTGTTTTCTGAACGCGCCTACCCAGTTTGTAGCCCGGCATATTTAGACAAGCACCCGCGTCCCGATACGCCAGAACAACTGCTCGATCACCGTCTATTACACATGGACGAACAACTATGGGATAACATTGGTTGGGATGCCATTGATTGGCCCGCCTGGATGCAGCATTTTGGTGTTGAAGCCATCGATTTGCCCAGCGGCTTAACGTTTAACAACTACCCCATGTTGATTCAAGCGGTGATGGAAGACGAAGGCATAGCCTTGGGATTTGAACATTCAACTGGGGATCTGGTCGCTAAAGGCAAGCTAATCGCTTTAACTGGCAAGGAGTGGGACACGGGGCGAGGCTATTATTTGGCCATCAAATCCAATCTAGTCCACAACCCCGATGTCCAAGCCTTAAGCCAATGGCTACTCAACAGTTTTTAATTTAAGTAGTCTTCAATAGTCTTGTTATGGGCGGCAATGGCGCCTTCGTACAAACCATAGGTGAATTCCTTGTTTGCGCCACAAGCAACACCACGCTGTATCCCTTCACCTATGACAAAATCCTCTCCCAAGGTAGCCATAGTAATCTCATGATTACGAGCCCAATGGGCAACCTCTTGCTCAGAATCTAAACGGTCTTGTGGCACGATAGTGGATAAGCGAATTAAGGTTTCGCCTGCCGACCTGGGTTCTAACTGAATCCAAGAGATGTGGTCAGCTTGTACTAAAAACTGATTGCTCGCAAATAGGGTATATATAAGCTGCCCAGATTGGCGAATATCCAAGCTGTCTTTATGCCTAGTCTCTAGTTTGAAAATGTGGTTCTTGGGTAGACAAGAGCGTAAATGAGGGCCAAAACACTGATAACTGGAAAGATTGTCGGGAAAATGCGGTGCGATACTATGCCGATGGGCCACCTTAAAATGATAGGATTCAATGCCCCCTTCAATAAGCAGTTTCCAGTTGGCTTGGCAAGCAATCTCATCGCGGTGTTGTACCACTAGATTGTCTGCAGCAAGCCATGCCATATCGTCGCTCAAGCCAGCTAAAAACAAGTCTATATCTGGTATTTGGTCGCTTTCTGGATTAACCCAAATCCAGCCGTATTGCTCCACACACCCTAGGCGCTGCAAAGCAAATTGTTGTTTATCCAAATTGGGAAAACCCAGTTCACCATGGGGCACACCTACAAGATCACCACGGTTATTCCAGGTCCAAGCATGGTAGGGGCAGGAAAAACGTTGCTGACAACCTGATTGGGCACCGACTAGCTCAGCCCCACGATGACGGCAGACGTTTTTAAAGGCATGCACTTGGCCGTCACTGTCTCTGGTGAATATCACTGGTATACCGGCGACTAAACGACGCATAAAAGCATTAGGCTTATTTAATTCACTAGCCAGCAAAATAGGCGTCGGCACCTTACTAAAGATATGCTTAAACTCACGCTGAAAATGCCCTTCGTCGGCATAATTACTAACTAAATTAGTGTCTTGTTGCTGCTCTAAATATGCCGAACTTTGAGCATGAATAGTCAACATTTCCTCAATCAGCTGAATCTCGGTTTCATGTTTCATTTAAGCACCTATGTGTTTTAACAGTCATTGGCAGTATGCATGACCTACCCAACCATCACTTACCACCTGGTAAGTTGGTTCAGTAATTTTCACTTACCAAGTGGTAAGTAGTCAAGTATAATAACGAGCTAGTCGATTAATTCAGTCCTGTTTTCCATGCCAAAATCTCAAGATACACGCCAACAAATGCTGGCAGCCGCAACTAAAGCCTTCTCTGAAAAAGGTTTTTACGGCACCAGTATTGCCGCTATCACCCAAGATCTGCCCTACACCAAACAGGCCTTATTGCACCACTTTGGCTCTAAAGAAAAACTATATGGCGAAGTACTGGCAGGTATATCCAATACCATGATTGAGAACATTAATGCTGTAAGGATGGATTTCGACAAACCACAACTAGCTTTGCAAGAGTTTTTTATTCGTTTCTATCGCTATACCCAAACACAACGAGTAGAGACTTATTTGTTAATGCGGGAATTAATGGACAACAAGCAGCGCGCCGATGCTTCTCAAGTATGGTATCTAAAACCCTTTGTCGAACTGCTGGCAGACATGTTCATTCAAGCGATCGACACACAGACGGACGAAGCGAATGCTCTGGCGGCTATATACCAGTTATTGGGAGCGGTAAATTATTTCGCAATTTCCGAAGCCACCTTAACGAACATGCTCGGAGAAGAACAATTCTCCCGCATGCGCAATCACTTTGAATCAGAATTGAGGCAGTTAGTTAGGGCTAGGCTAGATTGCGCTACAGCTAGCCCCTTTGCTGGTAAGCAGACTTAGGCTTCTGCGCCTGCCATGGATTCGTGACGCCAAATATTGGCGGCAACGCCCATGGTAGAGATAGGATGAGGTGGCATCCACGCAGGTTTTGGCGCTCGCAAATGCTTGCGCAAGAGTTCACTATCATGGCCTGCCACATGTTCGGCCAACAACTTGCCTGAAGATGTACCACGCGCCACGCCCAGGCCATTTTGACAGATGGCGGCATGCAGGTTGCTGCCAATGGTACCGAACACGGTGCCTTCGTTGCGGCTCATACACAACAAGCCACCCCAGCTGAATTCAAACTCCAGCTCGGGTAATTTACTGCCGAAGCGCCGCATATAGGATTCCCTTTGCATGCGCTGCATGGCGGCAATAGTGCGGGCATCATAGCGCATCTTATGTCCAGACTTGATGCCAGTGCGCACCACTAGACGCTGATCCGCCGTACGCTTGATAGTGGCACCGGCCGGATGCGAAGGCACTAGCCCCCACTGGGCTTCACCACCTAACAGAGCTTGCTCTTCTGCGCTCATCACCCGCGTCATGCTAGCAAATAGTAACAATGGCAAAAGACTAGCCTTGCTCACCCCAAACATGGCGGCAAAGCCATTATTACAAAGCAATATTTGTTGCGCCTTTATGCTGCCGTTAGGTGTCTTTAACACATGGGGGGAACCCCATTGATAATCGCTTACCGGGGTATTTTCATAGAGGCTAACATTGGCGGGTAGGTTATCAGCCAAACCACGCACAAATGCCGCTGGTTGCACGGCGACGGTACCCGGTGTGTGTACACCAGAGTGATAGTAGTCGATACCTGTCAGCGCAATCATCTGCTCCTTATTAAGCTCAGTATAAGCCTCACCAAGGGCATCCAAGCCTGCCATAAAAGCCTGATGGCTTTTGGCTCCTTGCGCCGTAGCCGCCGCATGCACCTTGCCAGTTTCGCTCCAGTCACAGTCAAGCTTGTAACGCTGCACTAGTTTACGGCCATAATCGATGGCGTTGCGATTGAAGTCAATCACCTGTTGGTCGGCGTTATCGGCCGCTCCCGCGGCTGAACTGGTATAAGAATCAGAATCCAAAGTATGAGGCAGATCGATCATAAAGCCTGAATTACGACCGGCACTAGCCATACCCACAGCTAAGGCATCGACAATGGCAATATGCCAATCGGGCTTGAGTTCAGCCAAGCGGTGGGCAGCGGCAAGGCCAGCAAAGCCTGCACCTAGAATCAGGGCATCAACTTTGATGTCCTTAGCTAAACTAGGCTTAGGCTGACGCCTCGCCAAGCTATTGACCCAGCCGCTGTCGTTGGGGTATTGGGGGAGTTTGTTGACCTTTGGCATAGGCAAAATCTCACATTGTAGGGGTCAGACCCTTTAGGGCCTGACCCCAGTGGCAATGAAATTAATCCAACTCAGAATCAGATTCTGTGCTCAGATCCAACCAAACTGTCTTCAGTTCAGTATACTGATCATGGGCATGCACTCCATTATCCCGGCCACCAAAACCAGACTGCTTGTAACCACCAAATGGTGTCGCCAAATTACCTTCACCATAACAGTTAACAGTAACGGTACCTGCTTTTATGGCCTTGGCCATATTATGGGCGCGACGCACGTTGCTGGTAAACACAGAAGCTGTCAAACCATAACAAGTATCATTGGCTAGACTAACCGCTTCACTGGCATTGTTAACGGTCATGATGGCTAACACTGGGCCAAAAATTTCATCCTTGGCAATGGTCATGTCAGCACTCACATCATCAAAAATCGTTGGTTCAATAAACCAGCCACTACCCGTGTCTATGGCATTACCGCCAGCAATGAGGGTCGCCCCCTCTTCTTTACCCTTGGCGATATAGCCCATGACCTTATTGAAATGGGCTTCAGAAATCATAGAGCCTAAGGTAAAGCGCGGATCCATTGGGTCACCTGTGGTCCAATCACGAGCCTTTTCTACCAGTTTGGCAAGCAACTGATCCTTGATGTCCTTGTGGACAATCAAACGGGAGTTGGAAGAACAGTTTTCACCCATATTCCAGAACACGGCCGTTAGCACCTGCTCGGCTACTTCATCGAGGCGCTCGGCGTCATCCATTAC
>JAERSU010000274.1 GCA_016845445.1 Oceanospirillaceae bacterium
GATCTAGACAGGGCAAATGCCAATTTTAGTGATATTTTGTACCATGGGTCGACCCGCAAAGGTATCTATTGATTGTCATGCAGAGGCTATGCGCGATCAACGGCTTAACACCTATAGGTCTTGATAGTTATTGGTTACACGTCAGCGTTATGGTAAACGTTTTGTACGTCATCTAAATCATTCAGCATAAACAGGAATTTGTCGAACATTTCCATGTCATCGGCGGATATTTCTGTTGTAGTTTGTGGTACAAACTGAATAGCGTCCACGTCAAAATCGATGCCTGCAAAGGCTTCTTGTAAGGCGGTCTTGGCATTGGCGTATTCAGTGTGGGGAGCTAGCACGGTAATCATGCCGTCGTCACTTTCCACTTCGGTGACGTCTACGTCGGCCTCCATCAGTGCTTCTAATACAGTATCTTCATCATCGCCTGCAAACACCAGTACGGCACAATGGTCAAACATGTGGCTAACGCTGCCGGGGGTGCCAATTTTGGTTTTGGTTTTGGTGAAGGCTTGACGCACATCACCAAAGGTACGGTTAGGGTTATCCGTTAGGCAATCAACGATGACCATGCAGTTGCCTGGGCCAAAGCCTTCGTAACGGGCTGGCGAGTAGTCTTCACCGCCACCACCTTTGGCCTTGTCGATAGCTTTATCAATTACGTGGGTAGGTACTTGATCTTTCTTAGCGCGATCGATCAAACCACGTAGCGCCAGGTTTCCGTCAGGGTCTGTACCACCAGATTTAGCAGTAACATAGATCTCACGCCCGTACTTACTGTATACCTTGGCCTTCATGTCCGAAGTTTTGGCCATGGATTCTTTACGGTTTTGGTACGCTCTTCCCATTTTGATTGCTTTCCAAGTTTGCCAATTGATTAAAGAAACGTATTTTAACAGACATTGGTGGTTTTTGGCGACGTAGTGCTGTGAATTTAACTATGCAAATGCCATGCTGGCAATGGGAGCCAATGATGGGGTTGTGGCTGAAGACAAGGTGATTTTGTTGTTGCACAGTACTGGTCAGGCAGTCTATAGAGACTAGCCTGACCCTATAGAGGACTATTTAGCGGTGCGTGCTTCGCTAATTAGTGCTTTCACCAATGACAGTCCCATTAGTGCTAACACCAAGGAGAAGGGTAGAGCACCAATGATCATGGCAGTCTGGATGGCGGACAAGCCACCAGCGACCAGTAGCACACCAATTACCAGAGTCAGGGCAGAACCCCAGATGGTAATGTGGCGATTACTACGTGGGGCTTCGTCACCGGCTGCATTAATAGTATTAATGATCAATACCGCAGAATCAGCGGAAGTCACCAGATAAGTCAGCAGCAAGACTACGATGACGGCGCTCATGGCAACAGCCAGCGTAGGCGATAACATGGTATTGATGGTAGCAAACAGTTGGGAAGAGATGCTGGCACCTAGAATGCTGCCATTGGCGGCACCGGATAGTTCCAGGTCAATGGCAGTGCCACCGACAAAAGCAAACCATACAAAGCACATCATGGATGGAATGATCATGGCGCCCAGTACATATTCACGTAGGCTTCGGCCACGGGAAATACGCGCTAGGAATACGCCAACAAAGGGTGCGAAAGCAATCCACCAGGCCCAGTAAAATACCGTCCAACCACTTTGCCAGCCAGCTAGGGCATCGCCGGTTTCAGTGCCGTCTTGTTGCCAAACAGTAACCGCCGTTTGCGGGAAGGTGACAAGATAATCCCAGATGCCTACGAATAGGGATTCCAGGGCTAGCATGGTGCTGCCAAAGATAAGGAAGAAGGCTAATAAGAAGAAGGACAAGCCCATATTGATATTGGACAACCACTTGATACCACGACCAACACCGGAACGGGCAGACAAGGTAGCAGCCAACATAACAATCAGCAGTGACACCAACATACCAGAAGTGGAAGAGCTGCCGTCGGCGTTGATCATCCATTCGGCACCGGTGATATTAAACATGCCAGCGGCGAACTGTGATACACCAAAACCAATGGTGACAGAAACACCCAAGATAGTGGCAACAACGGCGATGATGTCGACCAAATGGCCGGACGAACCCGATAAAGAGCGGCCAAATAACGAAGCCAAGCCAGAGCGAATGGTCAGGGGGAGGCCGCGGTTGTAGCTAAAGAAAGCCAAAGCCAGGCCAGCCAAGGCATAGCAACCCCAGGCAGACAAGCCCCAATGCAAGAAAGACCAGCGATAAGCTGAGCGCACGTTTTCTTCTGACTTGCCTTCTACTAGCCCTTGAATAACATCTGGGTTGGTGGCGAAGTGATAAATAGGCTCTGCCGTTGCATAGGTAAGCATGCCAATGCCAATACCGGCGCCAAACATCATGGAAAACCAGGAAAAGTTGGAAAATTCAGGCTTCTCACCAGGTTTGCCAAGGTGAATTTTGCCAGTGGCAGGTACTAGGGCAAGGCCTAAACAGACCAACACATAAAACGCCATGACATACATGTACCAGGCATTAAAGTTGGCCATTAAGAAACCGTTTAAGCCCTTCAAGGCGGTGGCGGCCTGGTCAGGCATGGCCGCCGCCCAGACGATCAGTAGACCGATGAGGATCTTAGAGCCGATGGTGACGAACTTATTAAAACCTTCATAAAAGCCGGTATCGGCCGTAGCGATAGGTAATTCCGCCAGAGGATTTTTTTCAATCATTAGTTATTACTCTCTTTTGATTTGCGAAGTAGCAAAACGTGCGCTTTGCACTTCTAGAAAAACAGGCGGGGAGCATGCTAATGATTGCAAGGCTAATTACTATCGTAAAATCGACATTTTGGTATACCATCATACAAAGTGTCGTGGTGAGTAAAGAGCTTGTCGGTGGTAGGCAAAGCTAGTGCTTGATTGCTGGCTAATGCTAGCGAATACCAAGTTGTTGCATTTTGTTATATAAGCTGGCGCGGGAGATGGATAGATAGCGCGCGGTGGCGGTTTTCTTGTGGCCACAGGTGTGCAGTGCACTGATTATGGCTTGGCGTTCGGCCTGTTGTACGGCTGCCTGTAACGATCTTGGGTTATCTGGCTGGAAACTGGCTTGGCTGCAAGTCACTTGCGTGTCGATGAGGTTAGTATCAAGATCTAGTAGTTGGCAGACTGTGGGCATGGCTATGTTGTCATGTGGATTAGCAATACAGGCCCTCTCGAGTAGATTTTTTAATTCCCTAATATTGCCAGGCCAATCATGCTGTGCCAGGGCTGTTATAGCGTCCTGGTCAATGGTTTTAGGCGTTTGCTGATGGCTGATGGCAATATCATCCAGTAGTCGCTCGCACAAAGCTGGCAGATCTTCTAAACGCTTGCGCAAGGGAGGCAATACCAGAGGCACCGTATTAAGGCGATAAAACAAATCAGCTCTAAATTGCTTGTTGGCAACCATGTCACTAAGATTGCGGCTGCTAGCGGCGACGATTCTGATATTGGCTTGTTGCAGGGTGTTGGAGCCAAGCTTTTCGTATTCTTTTTCTTCTAACACACGCAGTAATTTGGCTTGCAATTCCAGGGGCATGTCACCAATTTCGTCGAGAAACAGGGTGCCATTTTGAGCTAGGCTAAGCTTTCCCTCCCGGCCGCCTTTTTGTACACCGGTATAGGCACCTGGGCTGACACCAAAAAATTCTGCTTCTAATAGACTCTCCGGTATGGCTGCAACATTCACAGAAATAAATGGGCTGTCCCGGCGGGCAGAAAGATTGTGTAATGCATGGGCAAACATTTCTTTACCGGTGCCGGTTTCGCCTTCTAGTAGCACGGCCATGTCATAACGGGCTGCTTGACTGATTTGTTGTTTTACCTGACGCATGGCATCACTACTGCCAATACATTGGCTTAAGGTATAGCGGGCGCGGCGGTTTTGGCGCAATTCTTCTTGGGTTTTTTGTAGATGGTCTGAGAGGCGGCTGTAATGATGGAGCAAGGGTTTGATGCGCTGCATCTGGTCAACCGCCACATAACCAAAAGCACCAATCACCTCCTGTTGATCATTTTTAAGTGGGAAAGCGCTAACAACCACCCAATCATCATTGATATTGAGCATATCTAACAGTACAGGCTCACCGCTGGAAACCACCGCTGGCATAAAACTGTTGGGCAGGATATCCGTGATGGGCGCGCCCACAGGGTCATGTTTTATATCTAAAAACTGCGCATAAGAATCACTAATCCAGGTGACGCAACTCATATTATCGACGGCAATGGCATGATCATAGAAGTGCTCAAAGGACGATTGGAAGTAGTTTAAGGCTTGTTGCTTTAAGTTGTAATGCATGTCGATATGTCTAGCTTTTTAGACGCTGTGTGGGTGATTTGTACCATGATTTTATGCTTTGGAGGGTAGTATGTCTATTATATTGGACGCTATTTGGTGTTTTGTCATCTCGTGCTTACATTAATGGTGATAATGTCTATAAATTGAGACATGTTTTTATGGAGGTGGTTGCGCTTATTAATTAACTATTTGATAGCTATGGTTTTTTCTAAAGTGGTATAAGGCTTGCAACTATGTCCATAAAAAAATAGCTATAAAAGGAGCAGGTTTTCATGCCGACTAATTGTTTGTTAATTGTTAATCAAGTGAATGAGTTAGCAACCTCATTAATCGCCCAGCTGTTGGGTGCGGAGGTTCAGGTTATCATGCTAGTTGAAGACGCTAGTGCACCAGAGCATGCCAATCCGTTACCAGGTTTGCACCTATACAGAATAGTGGACTTGGCATCGCAAGCCGTAGCGCAGCAAATGCTGGGTTTGCAAGATTGTCATGGTGAACTACAGCATATGTTGTATTGTTCGAGTGCTAGCAGCAAGCGGGTAAGTGGTTCCGATATGGAACGAGGTCGCTTTTGGACCAGTTGTTTTTCCCACTATCGCCAGCAAGTGAAAGGTGATGGTTCCATGATGTTATTGCACAAGAACGTTAACCAGCATCAATCAAGTCAGCGCTTAAACGCCTTGCCTGGCTTGTCACGTTGGTGGGCCAAGCAAGTGGATGTGACAGGTTTACGTTGCAATAGCTTAAATCTACAGGGCTATAATAATAGTCAACTGCATGCGCAGACTGGTAGTTTGATACGGCGTTTAATGCAGCAGCAGTACAATGGTTGCCATTATCAGTTGTATAAGGGTGAAGTGAGTGTGAGCAGCTCGCCCGCAACGGGTCGTCAATATTTATCATTGCTGTAACTAGATAGGAGATAGCAGTATGGCCATTAGCCTTGACAAAATTCTAGCCCAGCATGCTTATCATCACCCCCTGCAGCCGGCCGTTAGTTTTAATGATGAGCATTTCAATTATCAGCAATGGCACCAAAAGGTGGATGAAATAGCACTGGCATTAGATCAGCTTGGGTTAAGCAAAGGTGACAAGCTAACGCTTATCTTGCCAAATTGTGTAGAGCTATTGGCTTTGTACTGGGCCTGCGCACGGCTGGGTGTTGTGGTGGTACCTTTAAGCCCTTTGCTGCAGGATCAGGCGGCCATTAATCTATGTCTTGATGCTGATAGCGAGTGCTTAATATGTGTGGATGTGCGCCAACCTAAGCTAGCAGATATGTGCCCTCAGCAGTTACGCATCTTGTCCTTGCAGGACTTGCAGAGCCTACTAATGGAAGTGGCAGGTGAGCAGCTACCGAAGACAAAGGTAACTAGTGATGATCTGTTTAATATCGTTTATAGCAGTGGCACCACAGGCTTGCCCAAGGGCATTATGCATACCCATGGTATTCGTGCTATGTATGGCTATAGCTTTACTCAGGCCTTTGGTTTTGGGCGCCAGAGTGTGGCGCTGCACACAGGCTCAATGGTATTCAATGGCGCCTTTGTTACCATGCTACCTTGTGTACTAAATGGGGGGCACTTTGTATTTACCCCGGCATTTGACGTGCAGACGGTCATCGAGCTAACCAAGCGTCACGGGGTTACCCATACCATGATGGTACCCAGCCAAATAATCAGTTTATTGGATAATCCTGAATTTGACGCGCAAACTCTACCTAGTCTGGCAATGATATTGGTTTTGGGTGCGCCCTTGCAGCTGCATTATAAGCAGTTGTTACAGGCGCGCTTCCCGGGTCGATTTTTTGAGCTGTATGGCCTCACAGAAGGCTTTATTACCGTGTTGGATAACGCCGATGCCGCAGCCAATCCGAAATCCGTTGGTTGCCCTATTGCCGGTTCACAAATGCGCATTGTGGATTCTCAAGGAGAAGATCTGCCAGCTGGTGAGGTAGGTGAAATTGTTGGTAATGGCCCCTTGTTGTCACCGGGTTATTACGGCAACCCTGAACTAACGGCGCAAACCTTTAAAGAGGGGTGGTTGTATACAGGTGATTTGGGTTACCAGGATGACAAGGGCTTTTTATATCTGGTAGACCGGCAAAAGGATCTCATTATATCAGGTGGTGTCAATGTCTACCCCTCTGATATCGAGGAGGTCATGGTCACCCATCCAGCCATTCAAGAGGTTGCGGTAATAGGAGTGGCCCATGAACGTTGGGGGGAAACACCCATTGCGGTGGTGGTGCTAAAAGAAGAAGCCCAAGGGGATCAAGAGCCCTTAGCGGAACAAGAGCCATTAGCGGGACAAGAGCCATTAGCGGAAAAAATACTGCAGTGGACCAATGCAAGGGTGGCAGCCAGGTACCAAAAATTATCGGCGGTGCAGGTGATTGCCTCCATGCCACGTAATGTGGCGGGCAAAACCCTGAAGCAGGAATTGCGACAGCGATTTGCCAAGCATACCTAGCATCTGCTACTTTATTAGCAGGCCTTAGGCCCATTGTCCTTCGTATAATCCCAATGATATGGTTTGGGAGTCTCTACCAGAAGCCGAACACTTCTGCTTACGAAGAGTTAAACGCGTGCGTTTTCTCTTCGTCAAAACTTGAGAAAAGCACTTAATAACACTTTATTAGGAGCTATCTAATGCAAGAATTTATTGCCAATCTGCCCAAGGTCGAACTGCACCTGCATATTGAGGGCACCCTTGAAC
>JAERSU010000275.1 GCA_016845445.1 Oceanospirillaceae bacterium
TTCCGCAGCAACTTCATGACCACAGGGCTTGAGATTGATTTCGAGCGTACCCTGAAAGCATGGCAGCAAGGCGTTGGCACTTCCAATACCCACCAAATCTGGCTCTAACCCCAACATAAGGAGATAATTCTATGCCGACCTATTTGAAATTTGATGATCAAGGCGTACAGACCGAGACGGTCTTTCGCAAAACCCAACCCTCCGGTGATTGGCACAAAGCGCCTGATGATTTTGATAAAACCAAGCGCTATCGCAAAGATGCGGACGACACCATCCGTTTGGAAACCGAAGAAGAAAATGAAAGCAACTTCTTGGCACTGGCCCGCATCAAGGCCGCCGATGAAGTTCGCATTGAACTGGAACAATGCCGCCATAAATTCTCAGGCTATTCCGCTGGCAAGAACAAAGCCTATGAAACACAAGCCAGATCGGCACTGCGTGTCTTGGAAGCGGATGCAGCGGGTCAGGAAATTGATCCACTGGATGAGCAAATTCTTGGGGAACTGGCTAAGGTGCGCGAGATCACCGTTGTGGAGATGGCGAGTTTGATCAAAACCAAGATGGATGAGCGTGATGTCGCATTAGCGCTGATTGAAGCCTATGAGGATAAAGCAATCAGAGTGATTGAATCTGCCACATCTCGTGATGATTTACGCACCAGTCTGGAGGCTATGCAAGCAGAGTTGCGAAGCGCCATCACCGCACTGTAACGCCAATAGATCATAGGCCAGAGCTGATCTCGCTGGGAATGCCCATGCGGGATTTTTTGTGCCTGAATTTCACCAAAAAATAAGGAAAACACTATGCCTGAACAATTTTTACATGGCGTGGAAGTGGTCGAGATTGATACCGGACCACGCCCCATACGCACCGTTCGCTCCAGTATTATTGGATTGATCGGCACAGCGCCAGATGCGGATGCATCGCTCTTTCCCGAAAATACTCCGGTACTGATTGCCGGAAACCGAACAGAAGCCGCCCAGTTAGGAACTGGCGGCACGTTGCCTCATGCTATTGATGCCATCTTTGATCAGGCAGGAGCCATGGTCGTCGTTGTGCGTGTTGCTGAAGGTGACGATGAAGCTGAAACCTTGAGCAATATCATCGGCGGCATAGATACCGACACAGGTCAGTATGAAGGTGTGCACGCCTTTTTAGGCGCAGAAAGCGTCGTGCATGTTAGCCCGCGTTTATTGATCGCGCCGGGCTTTACCCATCTCAAACCCGAGGGTAATGCCAACCCTGTGGTCGCTGAATTGCTCGGTATTGCTGAGCGATTGCGTGCGGTCATCATTGCCGATGGTCCTAACAGCAATGATGCGGATGCAATTGCCTATCGCAACGATTGGGGAAGCCCGCGTGTCTATGTGGTCGATCCCTTTGTGAAGGTTTGGGATAGCGAAGCCTCTGCCTCGTCTTTGGCCCCTGCCAGTGCGCGTGTGGCAGGTTTGATTGCCAAGAGTGACAATGATCGTGGTTTTTGGTGGTCACCGTCGAATCAGAATATTAACGGCATTATTGGCACTGCACGCCCGGTTGACTTCACCCTTGGTGACGCCAATGCACGCGCCAATTATCTCAATGAAAACGAGGTGGCGACGATTATTCGCCAAGATGGATACAGGCTTTGGGGAAACCGCACCTGTTCCAGTGACCCTAAATGGGCCTTCCTGTCTGTGCGCCGGACCGCTGATATTATCAATGACAGTCTGCTCAGAGCGCATTTATGGGCAGTCGATAGGAATATCACCAAAACCTACATCGAAGATGTGACAGAGGCGGTCAATGGCTATCTCGCCTCACTGACAGCGCAAGGAGCCATTTTGGGCGGGCGTTGTTACGCTGATCCTGAGCTTAATACTCCGGCAAACATCACGCAGGGCAAGGTCTATTTCGATTTTGATTTCACCCCACCATATCCGGCAGAGCACATCACATTCCGCAGTCATTTGGTCAACGATTACATTGAGGAGATTTTGTCATGATTCCGAAAATACTAAAAAACTTTAACGTTACCGTTGATGGTCGCGGTTATGCCGGGCGCGTCGATGAATGCGTGCTGCCAAAGCTCACCATCCAGACAGAGGAACATCGTGCTGGCGGCATGGATGCCCCAGTCGAGATTGATATGGGCATGGAGAAGCTGGAGGCAGAGCTCACCTTTGCTGAATATGACCATGAACTCTTCCGATTATTCGGGCTTATTGATGGCAATGCTGTGGCGATCACATTGCGCGGGGCTATTCAGGCTGGCGCTGACGCTGAGGCCGTTGTGGTCAATTTGCGCGGCTCGTTAAAAGAGCTGGATGCTGGCACATGGAAGGCCGGAGATAAAGCCACGCTCAAATGCATGATTGCTGCGCGGTATTACAAACTCACCGTCAATGGTGATGATCTCATCGAAATTGATGCCGAAAATATGATCCGGATCATCAATGGCACTGACCAATTGACATCCATCCGAACCGCTATCGGCATTTAACATCAAACGCAGGAGATTCCCATGAAAGGACTATTTTCACTACAAAACGATACGGTTCAGATCGAAGAATTCTCATATCCGCTAGAGGAGTTTCTTCGGGATGAACCAGATTTCAAAGCCCCTAAAAACGGTGAGCTCACGTACCATCGTGGCCAAGGATCAACCTTGATCATTGAAGGCAAGCAGAGCGAAGCTGATAAGGATTATCCAAGCGAAGATATGGAGCTCTATATCGGTCGCAAATCCATGTATCGCAGCGCCCACAAAGCACGTCGTGGTGCTGTAAAGCCATCCAAAGCAAAACGATCTGCGAGAAAAGCTGCTAAGCCATCGGCGAATAAACCTGCTGCGGTCAAAAAAGAAGAGAAATCGCAAACCACTCAAATCAGCAAACCCGTAACCGAGGAGAAAAACAATGCAGACCATTAAACTACAAGACCCGATCACTATTGATAACGTGACCTATGATGAGCTGAATATCAGGCGGCCTAAAGTGCGCGACCGTTTGGCAGTGGAGCGCATGAAAAAGACCGATGCGGAAAAAGAAATCGCCATGATTGCCAATCTGGCCGAAGTCGATATCCGCGTGATTGAAGAGCTGGACCTAGCTGATTACGGCAAAATCCAGCAGAGTTTTGCTGATTTTTTTCCCTCGACGTCGGAGACCTCAGACTAGCCGTTCTGACCTTGGCCTCTCATGTTGGCGGCATTGAGCTATGGCTCAACATGGAGGTCGACGAGTTTTTGCTTTGGCATCAAGACGCATCCTCACTGATTAAACCCTAAACCTTCACCCCTAAAAACAGGACATGCATCATGGCACAGAATAACGCTGTATCCATTACCATTGGAGCTGCCCTAAAGAGCAGCTTTGGCACTGCTTTGGGTGGTGGGCGCAAGCAGCTCATGCAGATGAGCCAAGCCCTGAAATCTCTTGATGCGAGTGGTAAGCGTATTCAAAGTTTCCAGAAGCTCAAAACGGATGTTATTGCTGCGAAAAATTCATGGCAGGCTGCCGAAACGCAGGTGCGTGAATTGGCTCTGGCCATGAAACAAACAGCCAATCCGACCGCAAAAATGAAGTCGGAGTTTGAAAAAGCCAAAAATGTTGCCGGACGCGCCAAAGCTGCCTATGAGAAAAAGCAGGAATCTCTGCGCCAAGTGCGTCTGGAAATGAAGGCCGCAGGACAAAACACACGCAATCTAGCAGCTCAACAGACCAAACTTGGCACATCGGTGGATCGGCTCAAATCCAAATATAATGCATTGGATCAGGCGCTAAAACGTGGTGATGGCATCAAAGCCAGACGTGCAGCCTTGCGCGGTCAAATTCTGGATATGGTAGCGCTAGGCGCTGCTATGGGCGCACCACTAAAAGCAGCGATTGATTTTGAAAGTGAGATGGCTGATGTCCGCAAAGTTGTGGATTTTAAGGACCAGCAAAACGGCCTCCGAGCATTCGGCAATCAGCTTAAATCCATGTCGCGTACTATCCCTCTTTCTGCTGCAGGTCTGGCCCAGATTGCTGCCGCTGGTGGACAGCTGGGTGTGTCAGAAGATGCCTTGCCGGATTTTGTTAAGACTGCATCTCAGATGGCTGTCGCTTTTGACATCATGCCCGATCAGGCTGGTGAATCCATGGCCAAGCTCTCCAATATCTTCGGCATTCCAATCACTGAGATGAGCCAGCTGGGTGATGCGCTCAATCACCTGTCCGATAACACAGCGGCCAAAGCCAGCGAGATTGTGCAAGTTATTACGCGTGCGGGCGCACAAGCCAGAGATTTTGGGCTTTCTGCGGAGCAAACAGCCGCACTTGGTGATACATTTGTCGCGCTGGGTAAAAAACCCGAAGTGGCCGCTACAGCGATGAATGCATTGCTTTTGAAACTTAACACGGCTGACAAACAAAGCGCCAAGTTTCAGTCCGGTCTCAGTGCCCTTGGTATTGAGGCGCAGGGTTTGAAAGATGCCATCAGAGATGATGCTCAAGGGGCATTGCTCTCTTTCCTGCAAACCGTCTCACAGGTTGAAAAACAGGAGCGTGCAGGAATTTTGTCTGATCTATTCGGGCTTGAATATGCGGATGACATTTCGTTGCTTGCAGGCCAAGTGCAGACCTACCAGAAAACCTTGGATTTACTGGGCGATAGCAAAAAACATAATTCCATGCAGCGTGAATTTGCTAATCGCTCCAATACGACCAAAAACAGTCTGCAGCTGCTGAGCAATCAGATCACTGAAATCGGCATGAATATCGGCACGACTTTGCTGCCACCGCTTAATTTTTTGGTTAACAAGGTGCTGCGCCCGATGAGCGGTATGATCGCAGATCTGGCAGAACGATTTCCACTACTCACCAGCGTTGTTTTTGGAGCCACATTCGCGCTGATAGGCATCAAGATTGCAGCGATTGGTCTTGGCTATGCGTGGAGCTTTGTGTTGGGCGGAGCCAATGCACTCGTGGTTGGTTTCCGTGGATTGCAATCGGCTTTGGCGCTTGCATCTCTTCGCATGGGAGCCTTCAACATCAGCGCGGCTATTACCGCAGTGCGTCTGAAAGCACTTGCCTTTGGGGGCATGATTAAAGCCTTTGCTGCCAGTCTTATTGGATTGGCCTCACGCGCTATTCCCATTGTGATTGGCGGCATGCGTGCTCTGACCGTAGCGATCATGACCAATCCCATTGGGCTGATCGTTGGCGGTATCGCATTGGCTGCCGGACTGCTGATTACGAATTGGGACAAGGTAAAGACATTCTTTTCCGGTATTTGGGACAGCGTAAAACCTGTCTGGGAATCGTTTGCTGATTGGATTGGTGGGTTTTGGAAAATCATCAGCGCCCCCATTCGCGCCATTGGCAAAGTCTGGGACGCCATTTTTGGCAGCAAGGAACCGTCTGTTGAGGCAACAATCACCAACAAGGATGAACGTAATGCCTTGCAGCGTTCTGTTCAGGATGCGGCGCGTGGTGGCATCCGTCAATCAACTGAGCACAGGCATAACAACGCGTTCAATATCACAGTCCAAGCCGCGCCCGGCCAAGACGTGAATCGCATTGCCGACGAAGTTATGCGCCGCATTAAGGAGCAAACCCGTGGCGCATTGTTTGATACCGCAGGAGCCGTCTTATGAGCACCATGATGGGATTAGGAAACTATCGGTTTTCACTCAATACCAGCGCGTATCAGCAATTTAGGCGTTCTATTGAGTATCGCTGGCAAGGTCAGGAACGCCTGCAGAATAATCCTGCTATGCAATATCTCGGGCATGGCATGGAGCAGATTGATCTGGAAGGCACGATCTACCCTGAATTCAGGGGTGGGCTTGATCAAATTGAAGATATGAAGGGAGCGGCTGACAAAGGTGAGCCGCTCCTTTTGATTGATGGCATGGGTGGCATCTGGGGCCGATGGGTTATCACCCGACTTGAAGAAAATCGCGAGGTTTTCTTGAAAGGCGGCATCCCGCGCAAGATCAGTTTTCGCATGTCCATTAGCAAATATGGAGAAGATTAATGAGCGCAATTTACCGCACCCGTGAGGGCGACGTGTTGGACTGGATATGCTGGAAACACTACCGCACCCAAAGCGGTGCCGTGGAAGCAGTCTTGGAAGCCAATAATGGGCTTGCTGATTTAGGCGATGTTTTGCCTGCAGGTGTTGAGATCGTCTTACCCGAGCTATCACTACCTGAAACGGACGAGGTCATTCGCCTCTGGGATTAAGTAAGGAGGATAAGATAATGAGCACACCGGATTTCCGCATTATTGCTGATAGCACTGATATTACAGCGGCTATTAAGCGCGGTCTTTTATCCTTGCGGGTGACTGACGAGGCTGGTGTGGGCAGCGATAAGGTTGAAATCAAGCTGGATGATCGTGATGGCAAAATCGCTTTGCCGCGTACAGGTGCAGAGCTGGATATTGCCTTGGGCTATCAGGAAACAGGTCTTGTGCGGATGGGGCTTTATATTGTTGATGAAGTCAGTATCGCCAGCCCCCCGCAAAGCATGACTATTCGTGCCCATGCCGCTGATATGCGCCAAGTGCTTAAAGCCCCCAGAACAAAAACATGGGGCGAAGTCACATTAGTGGATGTGGTGAATGAGATCGCGGCAGCTCATGGCTTGGAGCCTAAAATATCAGGCGATATGGCGTCCATTCAGCTGCCATATCTGACACAGACTGAGGAAAGTGACCTGCATTTGCTGACGCGTCTTGCCAGAAACCACGGCGCAATTACCAAACCTGTGCATGGCAAATTGCTGTTTGTGCCGAAAGGTCAGGCTAAATCTGTCAGTGGCACATTAATAGAACCTGTTTTTATCGCAGGGCATCAGCTGACCAGTTGGGAGGCAAGTTTTGCAGATCGGGATAAATACGGATCAGTTCAGGCCAGTTTCCACAATAAGCAAACCGCTGAAAAAGAAACCATCAAGATTGGTGGTGCTGAGCCAGTTTATACGCTGCGTCACACCTATGATAGCGCAGATCAAGCAAAACAGAATGCCAGCGCAGCATTAGAGCGCCTAAAACGCGGGACAGGTACGCTGAATATCAGCTTGTCCGGCAATACACGATTGATGAGCGAAGGCAAAATAACGCTTTCTGGCATCCGCGCTGGTGTTGATGGTGAATGGATCGCCACCCGTGTTGATCATGTTTTGGATAATAGCGGCTATCAATGCCGCCTAGATGCTGAGACGCCGTCTCAGCCATAACCCACCGCATTTAACTCTGAAGTAAGGAACGTAATCATGACCGCTGATAACCATCAGCGGCAGGACGATATGGTGTGCCTGCCGCGTACAGAATTTGAGGCTCTGCTGGAGCAAGCTGCGTGCCGAGGGGCTAGAAAAGCCCTTAAGGAAGTGGGTTTGGCAGATGAAGAAGCTGTTCACGATATCCATGATTTACGTGATCTGGTCAGTTCAATCAAAGCTATGCAGCGCACTTTCCTGCAAACCGTTGTGCGCTGGATAACCATTGGCGCACTAGCGCTGCTGATTGCAGGCGTTGCAGCCAAATTCGGACCCTTCACCCCCAAATAAACAGGAAAAAAACTATGCTGACATTACTTGGAAGCCTGCTGGGCTTTTTATCATCCGCGTTTCCGGATTTCTTAAAACTATGGCGTGATCATGCCGACCGTAAACATGAGCTGGCCATTTTGGATCGGCAGATGGAAGCGCAACGTCAAGGCCATACGCAGCGCCTTGAAGAAATACAGGTGCAAGCCGATGTGGCTGAAAGCAAGGCGCTCTATGCTCATGCCAGCCAACCCAGCGGTGTGAAATGGGTGGAGGCTCTGCGGGCATCGGTGCGTCCGATCATCACCTACGCATTCTTTATCCTGTTTGCCACGGTCAAAACTGCTGCTTTATTCAAGCTGTTGGATCAGGGTGTCGGGATTACCAACGGACTGATTGCCGTGTGGGATTCTGAAACGCAGGCGTTATTTGCCGCTGTCATGTCCTTCTGGTTCGGGCCACGCGCCTTGGCCAAGTTCCGCTCAAATCCTTGAAAAACATAATCTTATTCACTTGATAAGCGCCCGGAATGAAGCGTTACTGTAAGTGTAAAAAGCAATTGAAAACAAGGAGATAACGCTATGAGCAAGCTATTTTACAA
>JAERSU010000276.1 GCA_016845445.1 Oceanospirillaceae bacterium
GCGTTAACTTTATCGACCTAGCCGGCACCGAGCTCCTGGCCAATGAAGCTAAGCGCTTGCGTGCCGCAGGCGGCGGCTTGTATCTGTGCAACTTAAAAGGCAAGGTCATCAAGCCAATCATTCGTAATGGCCACTTAAAAGCCATCGATAAACACAATATCTTCCGCAACAAGTCCATCGCCTTACAGCGTATTCAAAGTCGCCTTGAAGGCCATGTTTGCCTAGGTTGCCAGCAACGTCAGATGGCCTTCAGCCCACCCATGCCAGAGATTGCCAAAGCCGAGCAGGCCTTCGAGCAAGAGGCCGAACAACGAGCCGAACAAGCAGCCAACGCACACGCCATGGAAAACGCTGAAGCAATCAGCTAACCGGTTTTGTCAGGGCCGGCATTTTGCTACAATACGGCCTTTATTTTGATAGCCTAATTGCAAGCTGAGTATTCCATGAGTCAAGATTCTACCAACCAACAGTGGGGTGGTCGTTTTAGCGAAGCCACCGATACCTTTGTAGCCCGCTTTACTGCCTCCGTTGATTTCGACCAACGCATGTTCCGTCAAGACATCCAAGGCTCCGTTGCCCACGCTAAAATGCTGGCTGCCGTTGGTGTACTAAGTGCTACAGAACGCGATGACATCATCCGTGGCTTAGAAGAAATCCGCATGGAAATCGAACGTGGTCAATTCCAATGGTCCGTGGCACTGGAAGACGTGCACATGAACATTGAAGCAGCCTTGACGGCAAAGATTGGCATGGCGGGCAAAAAACTCCACACCGGCCGTTCACGCAACGATCAGGTGGCCACCGACATCCGTCTATACCTGCGTGATGAAGTGGATTTTATTATCACCGAAATCAGCCGCCTGCAGTCTGGCCTGGTGGATCTAGCCGAACGTGAAAGTGACACCATCATGCCAGGCTTCACACACCTGCAAACGGCTCAGCCGGTAACCTTTGGCCATCATCTACTGGCCTGGAATGAAATGCTCCAGCGTGACTACGAGCGCATGCTCGATTGCCGCAAGCGCATTAACATCCTACCCCTGGGTTCTGCCGCCTTGGCCGGCACCACCTACCCATTGGACCGCCACATGACCGCTGAACTACTTGGTTTTGAGCGCCCATCGGAAAACTCTTTGGATTCCGTCAGCGATCGTGACTTTGCCATCGAATTCTGTGCTGCTGCAGCCTTAATTCTGACCCATCTGTCCCGCGCTTCTGAAGAACTTATTCTATGGACCTCTGCGCAGTTTGATTTCATCAATCTGCCAGATCGATTCTGTACGGGCTCCTCCATCATGCCGCAGAAAAAGAATCCTGATGTGCCCGAACTGGTACGCGGTAAGACAGGTCGAGTGAATGGCAATCTCATTTCTCTGTTAACCCTAATGAAGGGTCAGCCATTGGCCTACAACAAGGACAACCAGGAAGACAAGGAGCCACTATTTGACACCATCGATACAGTGAAAGGTTCTTTACGCGCATTTGCTGACATGGTGCCAGCCCTGGAAGCCAAGAAAGACAGCATGCGCGCCGCAGCACTGAAGGGCTTTGCCACCGCCACGGACCTAGCTGATTACCTAGTACGTAAAGGTTTACCATTCCGTGATGCCCACGAAGTCGTCGGCAAGTCGGTGGCCTATGGTATTGAATGTGAAAAAGATTTGAGCGAAATGTCCCTAGCAGAACTACAGGTATTTAGCGACCTGATCACCGATGATGTGTTTGACGTACTGACCCTAGAAGGTTCCGTGCAAGCCCGTGACCACATAGGCGGCACCGCACCAACTCAGGTACGCGCTGCAGCGCAACGCGCCCGCGACATCATTGCCGCCCGCTAACACACCTGGCACTTTAGGGTCAGACCCCGAAGGGTCTGACCCCTATCAATTACAAAGCTGAACAATCCAGCTGTTCGCCAGCAAATTGGGCGAGCAGGCGACCAAAAACAATGGCAAAACTTTCTTCTTGATCACCTTCTTGCTGCCAAGTATCTGACTGCTCATCAAACACAAAGCGCATACCGCCAGCTGGGCTAGCTAACCACAATTGCAACAAGGGCGCCTGCCGGCTTACCACCAACTGCACACCAGATTCACAGGTGATGGTTAACAGGCCACCACTGGTAACATAGTCCAGGTCGGTTTCTGCTGTATCGAGAATATCTTCAATATTGACCATGAGTTCATCGAGGTTTGCGTGATACTGGGCTTCATTCATAACAATTTATTCCTTAGGCCTGCTACTAGGCTTAGCCAGACTGAATTTAGTGCCCATTATAGCCTTATATAATGGGAATTTTTCGACCTTACGCAAAATCTATGGGATAATTCTGGCATTACTAATTTTGAGTTTTTGTTACCTTGGGTGCGCCATGAAAAAGCTAGCTGCCGTTGTGTTTATGTGTATTGGTCTCATGGCCTGTGGCCAGACCGGTGAATTGTACTTGCCAGAAGCAGATAACAGTCAAGACAGTGCCCAACAAGACAACTAATATGATGGATAACTTTGAATACCGTGGCGACCAGCTGTTTGCTGAAGACGTCCCTGTTAACACTATTGCCAGTCAATTTGGCACGCCTACCTACGTCTATTCCCGCGACACGCTGGAACGTAACTACCTGCAGTATGCACAAGCCCTAGAAGGACATGGCCATTTGGTGTGCTATGCCATTAAGTCCAATTCTAATTTAGCGGTTCTCAACGTCCTAGCTCGCCTAGGAGCAGGTTTTGACATTGTCTCGGTGGGCGAACTAGAGCGTGTCATCGCCGCCGGCGGTGAACCTAGCAAAATCGTTTTCTCCGGGGTCGGCAAGCAGGCCCACGAAATGCGTCGTGCTCTAGAAGTCGGTGTACACTGCTTTAATATTGAATCCGAAGCAGAAATGGAATTGCTACAAGCTGTGGCTGCCGACATGGGCAAGCAAGCACCCATCTCCATACGCATCAATCCAGACGTGGATGCGGGCACCCACCCTTACATTTCCACCGGTCTAAAAGAAAACAAGTTTGGTATCGGCATCCAGCAGGCGCCTGCAGCTTATCAGCGCGCCCAACAACTACCCAATCTGGATATTGTAGGGGTAGATTGCCACATTGGTTCTCAGCTTACGGAAATCAATCCTTATTTGGATGCCATTGATCGCCTGTTGGCTTTAATTGACCAGTTGGCTGAGTTAGGTATTCACATAAAGCACTTGGATTTGGGTGGCGGCCTGGGCATTTGTTACGCCGATGAAGAACCCACGCCGATTGCTGAATTTATACAGCGCATTCAGGCCCATATTGGCGATCGTGGACTGGAGCTAATTTTTGAACCTGGCCGTTCCATTAGCGGCGATGCTGGCATCATGCTGACCCAGGTGGAATATTTGAAGAACAACGAAGATAAGCATTTTGCCATAGTAGATGGCGCCATGAACGATCTGATTCGCCCATCCCTTTATGGTGCCTGGCAAGACATTATCCCGGCAGATCTAAGCCTAGAACGTCAGACGCAAGAGTTTGATGTTGTCGGCCCCATTTGCGAAAGTGGCGACTTTTTAGGTAAGAATCGTAAGCTTGCCATTGCTGCCGGTGATCTACTGGCCGTATGTTCCGCTGGTGCCTACTGCTTTGGCATGGCCTCCAATTACAACAGTCGCCCACGTGCCGCCGAAGTCATGGTAGATGGCAACCAGGTGCACCTTGTTGGTCAACGGGAAGTGCTCACGGATCTCTGGGCCCGTGAACAACTGCTTCCCAAGGACGCCTAAGGATTACCTCATGCAATTACGTTTTGCCAAAATGCACGGTCTAGGCAACGACTTCATGGTCATCGATATGATAACCCAACGAGGTCGTCTCAGTCCTGAACAAATTCGCCAACTAAGTGATCGCCACGAAGGCATCGGCTTTGACCAGCTACTGCTGGTAGAAACCCCACAAAGCCCGCAAGCTGACTTTCGCTATCGCATCTACAACTGCGATGGCAATGAAGTCGAACACTGTGGCAACGGCGCACGCTGCTTCGCCCTGTTTGTGCACAATCAACGCCTCACGGGTAAGCGAGACATCGTCGTCGATACCGCCCAGGGCCGTATCGTCTTGCACATGATGGATGATAACCAGGTCAAGGTGGATATGGGCGTGCCCATATTAACACCTGCCGATATCCCTTTTATCGCTGATGAGCAAGCCACCACCTACCATATCGAACAGGATGGTCAAGCTTACGGCATAGGCGCTCTATCCATGGGCAACCCTCACGGTGTACTCCTAGTGGATGACGTTGAGCAGGCTCCCGTAAGTCAATTGGGTAGCAAGCTCACCAAGCACGAACGCTTCCCCCAGCAAGCCAACATTGGCTTTATGCAAATCATAGACCGCAAGACCATTAAGTTGCGTGTGCACGAACGCGGCGTTGGCGAAACTGAAGCTTGCGGTACCGGTGCCTGCGCCGCTGTTGCCAGTGGTATCTTACAAGGTCTATTAGATCCAGAAGTTACCGTACATTTACGCCGCGGTGTTCTGCAGATACAATGGCAAGGCGAAGGCCAGCCTCTGTACATGACTGGCCCAGCAGCCCACGTTTACGAAGGACAGATACGTCTATGAGTCAGGCCGAATCTAAGGCACAAACCAAGCTAATAGAAGAAACCACCAAGGTGGTTTCTAGCGAGGACGTGTTAGCCTATCTGCGCGAGCACCCTGATTTTTTACAGCAGCACCCTGCAGCCATAGAGAACCAGCAACTTGACCATCAATGCGGTGGTGCTACCTCCTTGGTCGAACGCCAGGTAAAGCAACTGCGCCAACGTATTCAAGATTATGCTGGCAAGCTATCTGAACTTCTGCAAGCCGCCCGCCGTAATGATGTGCAGTTTGAAAAGACCAAACGTTTGGTCACCGAGCTCAGTGGCTGCCGTAATTTACATGACACCACAGAAGCTTTGCAACAGGCTTTTATCAACGAATTCCATGCCCATGCAGTACGCTTAGTGCTGCTGCAAGCAAGTGATGAACAACATACCAGCCTAGTCATCCCCGCTGCCAATACCGAACAGTACGACCTGTTAAGTCTCATGGCTGAAAAACCATGGGCTTATTGCCGTCAGGTCCAAGGTGACCCTTTAGCTGATTTACTAGCTGACACCAATGAAGCCATGCAATCCTGTGCTATTTTGCCCGTCCACCGTGATGCAAAAGCCATCGCTATCATCGTGGTGGCTAGCAGTGCCGCTGACCACTATACCGAGGAACTAGACACCCTATTCCTTAACCATGTGGCCGCGGTATGCAGCCGAGTGTTAGGCCGTATTTGCGGCAAATAAACATGAGCATCGCCAGCTTGCCCAAGTCCTTTGGGCAACCAGCCCAAGACTTTCTCAACTATTTACATCAAGTACGTTTTTATTCCAGCCACACCATCGCTGCCTATAGCCGAGACCTATGCAAACTTGCAGATTCTGCTCAGCAAAGGCAATTGCAGGACTGGCAGCAAATCCAAACAGACACCATCCGCCAAGCTCTGAATGATGCTCGCTTAGCCGGCCTCAGTGCCAAGAGCACACAACGTTTGCTGTCCAGTTGGCGCAGCTTCTTCACCTACCAGCAACGCCACCATTTACGGGATAACAACCCAGTCATCGGCGTGCAAGCCCCCAAGGGCGATAAGAAGCTACCCAAGCACCTGGATACAGAGCAGGTCGATCATCTACTTGATCAGCCCATCGATCAATCCGACCCACTGCAGGTCCGTGATCTAGCCATGCTAGAACTCACCTATTCAAGCGGTCTACGCTTAAGTGAATTAGCCGGCCTGCAACTTACCGATATCGATCTACAAGATGGCTCGTTACGGGTCACCGGTAAAGGCAACAAGACCCGCCTTCTACCCCTAGGCAGTCAGGCCAGAAAGGCCCTTAAAAACTGGTTACAGCAACGCCACCTGTTGGCCAAGGCTGGGGCTCAAGCCTTGTTTATCAGCCAACGTGGCAGCAGCATTAGTCCCCGTAGCATCCAGCAACGCATGGCCAAGATGGCAAGCCACCAGGGTCTAAAGCTGCATCCCCACATGCTACGCCACAGTTTCGCTAGCCATATGCTGCAATCTAGCGGTGACCTACGTGCCGTGCAAGAACTATTGGGACACGCAGACATTAGCACCACCCAAGTATATACTCATCTAGACTATCAACATCTGGCGCAGGTCTACGATCAAGCACACCCACGCGCGCGCAAAAACAAATCGCAGACCTAAGGCATTACCTATGATCAAAGCCCTTACCTTTGACCTTGATGACACCCTGTGGGCCGTGGGCCCGGTCATCCACGCGGCTAATTTGCGTCTTCTCAAGTGGATGGAAAGCCATGCTCCGCGATTTGTGGAACAATATGGTTTACAAGGTTTCAACAGCCTGCGTGATGAAGTGCTAATTCAACAACCAGAAATCGCTCATGACATGACCAAACTACGTTTGGCATTGCTGGAACTTGGCTTAGCCCGCTGCGCATACCAAAACTATCAGGACCTAGCCAAGGCAGGCTTTGAAGTCTATTTTGCCGCCCGCAATGAGGTAGAATTCTTTCCCTATGCCCTACAACAACTAGAACAACTCAAACAAAGCTATATTATGGGGGCTCTGACCAACGGCAACGCTGAATTACCTCTAGTGGGCCTTGATCACCTATTTGATTTTGCTCTTAACGCCGCAGATGTGGGTATCGCCAAACCCGCTCCAGACATGTTTCAACAGGCATTGCAGCAAATGCAACTTGACCCCCAAGCGGTAATCCATATCGGCGACAACCCCGAGGCCGACATCTTTGGTGCCCAAAATCTGGGCATGCACACCATCTGGGTAAATCTCCATAAGCAAGCATGGCCACAACATTTGGCCCCAGCAACGGCAGAAGTGAATCATTTAGCAGAACTTACCCAAACTGTACAACGAATTCACCAACATCTGGATAACCTATGATTGAACACCCATTTGCCCAATACGTCCGCATCCTTGGCAAAGGTAAACGTGGCAGCCGTGGTCTCGAGCAACAAGAAGCCCAAGATTCCATGTCCATGATTCTGCAAGATCAGGTGGAGCCTGAACAGCTAGGCGCCTTTTTGATGCTCTTGCGCTATAAGGAAGAAACCCCAACAGAACTATCCGGCTTTGTTAACGCCGTACGCCAGCAAGAAAACTTTACCCAATGCCCAATCAATACAGAGGTCGATTTAGACTGGGCCACTTACGCTGGTAAAAAACGTCACCAAGCCTGGTATCTACTGGTCGCCTTATTGGTTAGCCAGCAGGGCTACAAGGTATTTATGCATGGTGCCAAGGGCCATACTGTCGGACGTGTATACAGTGAAGACCTACTCACAGAACTTGGCTTTAATGCCGCCCAAAACTGGCAGCAGGTAGAACAGCAACTTGGCCAACGCAATTTTAGCTTTATGAGTCTGGCGCAATTGAGCCCCAAATTAAACGACATCATCAATCTGCGTCATATCCTTGGCCTACGATCCCCCGTACATACACTCACACGCCTGCTCAACCCAACCCATGCCAAGCACACCATTGACGGTGTTTTTCACCCCGCTTATGGCCCCCTGCACCAGCAGACTGCTCAGTTGCTTGGCCAACCACGCAGCCTGACTATTCGCGGTGACGGTGGCGAGGCAGAAATTCGCCCCGATAGTGATTGCGAACTGCAATGGACTGATGAGCATAGCCACAGCACTAGCCCTTGGCCACGCCTGCTACATAAGCGTAGCGAAGCACCCGAACAACTAAGCGCCGCCGCCTTACGCGACGTCTGGCAGGGGCAGCTTGAGGATAGCTATGCAGAGGCTACTATCATTAGTACCACAGCTGCCGTCATCCTCTTGCTGAAACGCTGCAGCGATCGCCAAGCAGCATTAGACACTGCAGCAAACTGGTGGCAAGCACGCGATAAGTCACTTATAAAATAACGTTATATCAAATCATTCTTTTATTCCTATACTGAAAATATTGTCCCGAGGTCGCATTTCCATTAGTATTCCGGGGTTTCCAGACGGTACAATAGGGCAGTAATTTCAATACGTGTTAACGCCTATGAAAAAAGTCATTTACCCAGGTACTTTTGACCCCATTACCAACGGTCATATGGACCTGATAGAACGTGCCTCTCGGTTGTTTGATGAGGTGCTGGTGGCCGTGGCCGCCAGCCCCAAAAAGAAGCCACTATTAGAACTGGAAACACGAGTAGACTTGACCCGTGTGATCACCAAACCGTTAGGCAACGTAAAGGTGATCGGCTTTACAGGACTACTCACGCACTTGCTCCAGGAACAGGAAGCAAACGTTATTTTGCGTGGCTTGAGGGCTGTATCGGATTTCGAGTACGAATTCCAAATGGCGAATATGAACCGCGTACTGGCTCCCCATGTGGAGAGCATGTTTTTAACACCAGCAGAGAAGCACTCATTTATCTCTTCAACGCTGGTACGAGAAGTGGCCATTCTAAATGGTGACATCTCTAAATTTGTCCACCCACTGGTTGCCAAAACCATGGAAGAACATTTACACGGCTGAGCACAAGCCGGAAGTTTATTGAGAGAGGAAGACAGCATGTCTCTAATAATCACTGACGATTGCATTAATTGCGACGTTTGCGAACCTGAATGCCCGAATGAGGCCATTGCACCAGGCGAAGAAATTTACGAAATCGACCCTAATAAGTGCACCGAATGCGTGGGTCACTATGATGAGCCACAATGTGTGGAAGTATGCCCTGTGGACTGTATTCCAAAGGATCCTGACAATGAAGAAACTCAGGACGAGCTGATGGAAAAGTACATTAAGCTCACCGCAGCTTAATCGACATTATAGCAAACAAGGGGCTGGCGTTAATTCACCAGCCCTTTTTTTATTCTTGCTACTGCTAAACCTTGAGGCTGTTTTCGTGGTTTAATGTAAAGGTCATAGGCATGGGAAGGAGAATCATCATGGAATTGGCGAAATTACAATCCTTATTGCAGCAATTGCATGAGGAGCTGAGCGATCATCAAGTAGAAGACGCGCAAGTCCAAGCACAGCTAAAAGAACTGTTACAGGACATCGACAAACAAATAAACAACTCCGCGCCCCTGGCAGCGCAATCCAACGAAGCGCAAAGTCTGGCCGCCAGCTTAGAAGTCGAGTTCCCTCGCTTAAGCAGCACCTTGCGTGAGATCACCGATCAACTGAGCAAAATCGGTATCTAGTCAGGCGTAGCCGCCCTAGTTTATGCCTAATGAGCGACCTCGCTGCACGTGCGAAGCCGGTTTAATCAACGCTGACAAGCGCCACAATACACCGTCGATCGCTGCCCCAAGCGGGTTTCTTTTAACGGTTTGCTACAAGTAAGGCAAGGCTTGCCAGCGCGCCCATAGACTCGCAACTGCTGCTTGAAATAACCCGGATTACCCTCACTATCAACAAAATTACGCAAGGTGGTACCGCCCTGCTCAATAGCATCGGCCAAGACCTCCTTGATGGCCATCACTAGTTTCTGCAAGCGCGCCCTAGAAACTCGACCAGCCTGGCGGTGAGGATTAATACCGGCCATATACAAGGCCTCGTTAGCATAGATATTACCCACGCCAACGACCCGTTTACTGTCCATAATTAGGGTTTTTATGGCTTGTTTTCGCCCTTTACATGCCGTCTCAAGGACATCGACATTAAAATCATCCGTCAACGGCTCTGGCCCTAAGTGAGCCAGCAAGGCATGAGATTCAACGGGACTATCCTGCCACAAGAGGCTACCAAAGCGCCGGGGATCACGATAGCGCACCAAGCATTGATCAAAGCTCAGGTCAAAATGATCATGATAACTAGGCGGTTCTTGGGTTGTGACAACCCGCATACTGCCCGTCATGCCTAGATGACCAATGAGGCCACCATGGGCAAACTCAATCAACACATATTTACCTCGCCGACGCACACACCTAACCCGATGCCCTACCACCTGATGCGCTAAATTCTCAGGTATGGGCCAACGCAAGCGCCCATCACGCACATCAACAGCACGTAACACCTGCCCTACTATATGAGGCCCTATACCAGCACAGGTGGTTTCTACTTCGGGTAATTCTGGCATTTCTCGCCTCCTAATTCTCCATCCCTATCATGGTATGTCAGTGGTGTTAGGGAAACAACATTGACAGGCACCGAAAAAGGTATAAGGTTATAGAAACTCCCGCAGCCAATAAGAAGGAATACCGTCATGCTTAAATCTGTAAAAGTTTCAGACTATATGACCAGTAACCCCACTACGTTTCACGAAGACACTGACCTATTTGATGCCATTGGTATGTTCAGTGCACACCCCTTCTCCGGAGCGCCCGTGGTCGACAAGGATGGCAAACTAGTTGGCATTATGTCCGAAGTAGACTGCTTAAGAGGTATTTTGGATAAAACTTATCACGAAGAAGAAGTGGGCGGCAGCGTGGGTGAATTCATGACTCGTAACGTCGATACCATTGATGCCAATACGGACATTATTGCCGTCGCTGAGCAGTTTATCTCCCGTGGCCGCCGCCGTATACCGGTAGTCGACGAAGGTGTTTTAGTAGGCCAGGTAAGTCGCAAAGACATTTTGCGCGCGGTCAATGACTTTGTTTCAAATAACTAGCTTTAGCGGCTAGTAACCACTTACTAGCTAGCGGCAAAAAGGGCTGGAAAAGCCGCACGAAAAGGGCAATTTATCACCAAAAATTGCCCTTTTTATGCTATGGTAATGACCTCTATTAGCCTAATCTGTATTTCTTCATGTCACGGCTCTACAACAAGCATATTATCGTTGCCATCAGCGGCGGTATCGCCGCCTACAAAAGTGCCGAACTGGTGCGCCTGTTAAAAACCGCCGGTGCCCAAGTCGAAGTCGTCATGACTCGCGGGGCAACGGAATTTATAACCCCCTTAACCTTGCAGGCCTTATCGGGCAACCCCGTCCATCAACACCTACTCGATCCAGAAGCCGAAGCCGGCATGGGGCATATTCAACTGGCACGCTGGGCGGATGCTATTCTAGTGGCGCCCTGCACTGCCCAGGTGATGGCTCGCTTGGCACAAGGCCAAGCCGATGATTTACTTGGCACCCTCTGCCTGGCAACCACAGCGCCAATTTTGCTCGCCCCGGCCATGAACCAGGCCATGTGGGCAGACCAGGCCACACAAACTAATGCCAATACCTTAACCACGCGTGGGTTAAAACTACTGGGGCCAGCCGACGGCGAACAGGCCTGTGGTGATGTTGGCCCCGGACGTATGTTGGAGCCGAGCGAACTGGTGGCAGGCTTAGCACAAACCTTCGCTAGCCATCGCTTACAAGGTCGTAAGCTGGTGATTACCGCCGGGCCGACGCGCGAAGCCATCGATCCAGTGCGATACCTTAGCAATCACAGCTCTGGCAAGATGGGCTACGCCATTGCCCAAGCGGCCGTTGAAGCAGGTGCCAAGGTGCATCTCATAAGCGGGCCAACTAAGTTAGCAACACCTCAGGATCTGACCTGTACGCAAGTTAACAGTGCAACAGAGATGTTGGCCGCCAGCCAGCAGGCCTGCGCGGATGCCGACATTTTTATCGCCAGCGCAGCCGTGGCCGATTATCGCCCAGCACAGGTAGCCGAAGAAAAAATGAAAAAGACTGCCGCAGACGCAGGCATGACCTTACAACTAGTGCAAAATCCTGATGTCTTGGCCACCATTGCCCAACAGTACCCAGCCCTAACCTGTGTTGGTTTTGCTGCGGAAACAGAAAAACTGCTCGAACACGCGCAAGCAAAATTACACCGCAAGCAGGTGGCCATGATCATCGCCAATGATGTGTCCGATACGAGTATCGGCTTTAATAGCGATGACAATCAGGTGCATCTGGTAACGGCTCATGGCACCGAAACGCTGCCCCGTTTATCGAAAACCCAGCTGGCGCGCCAGTTAATTGACCGTATTTCTCAATTGGAACAGTAAAACCATGTCACAAACGCCACAACTTGAAGTAAAAATTATGGACCCTCGCCTAGGTGGTGAGTGGCCGTTACCAGCCTACGCCACGCCTGGCTCTGCCGGTATGGACCTGCGCGCCTGCCTTGCCGCACCTGTAGAACTCAAACCAGGTCAAACGGAACTCTTGCCCACCGGTATGGCCATTCACATTGGCGATGCCAATCTTTGCGCCATGCTCCTACCACGCTCTGGTCTAGGCCACAAACACGGCGTGGTATTGGGCAACCTGGTTGGTCTAATTGATTCCGATTACCAAGGCCAGCTCATGGTCTCTTGCTGGAACCGTGGTGATAAAACCTTCACCGTTGAGCCAGGCGAACGTATTGCCCAAATGGTATTAGTGCCCGTTGTCCAAGCAGATCTGCAAATCGTCGACGAATTTGACGCCAGTGAACGTGGAGCAGGTGGTTTTGGCCACTCTGGCCGGCAGTAATTAAGGATAATTTTCATGGAAGACTTACGCTATAGCTGCCCAGCACAGGTACCAGCAGAAATTTTTCGCGCCTATGATGTGCGTGGTATCGTTGATACACAACTTGACGAAGCCATGCTCTACCATCTGGGCCTAGCGGTCGGTACGCAAATTCGCCGCCTTGGCGAAGACAGCGCCGCCGTCGGTGCTGATGGTCGTCTCTCCAGCCCACGCTTGAGCCAAGCCCTAATGCAAGGCCTGGCCGATAGTGGCTGCCGCGTCATTAATGTTGGGGCCGTACCAACACCGGTACTCTATTTTGCGGTAAAAACCCTCGACACCAATTCCGGTGTTATGCTCACCGGCAGCCATAATCCAAGCAACTATAATGGGGCAAAAATTGTCGTCGGTGGTAAAACCCTAGCCAACCAAGACATTACCGAGTTATACGAGCTAATTTGTGCTCAGGACTATAGCCGCGGTAGCGGCAGCATCAGTAGCGCCGATGTGGTGCCCGCATACCAACAGGTCATCTGCACTGACCTGCAACTGCAAAAGCCACTCAAGGTCGTGCTTGACGCCGGCAACGGCATTGCCGGTGCCATCGCACCGCAACTCTTTAAGCAACTTGGCTGTGAAGTTGTCGAACTATTTTGCGAGGTGGATGGCAACTTCCCCAACCATCACCCGGACCCGGGCAAGCCGGCAAACCTAGTTGACCTAAAAGCCGCCATGGCAGCACATGATGCCGATTTAGGCCTCGCCTTTGATGGTGACGGCGATCGGGTTGGCGTTATTACCCCAGCCTTACACATGGTCTACCCGGATAAACTGCTTATGCTGTTTGCCGAAGACGTCATCAGCCGTAATCCGGGGGCGGAAATCATCTATGATGTGAAGTGCACACGCCTGCTGCAACCACTGATTGAAAAACTCGGCGGCAAAGCCACCATGTGGAAAACTGGCCACTCCTTAATCAAGAGCAAAATGCAGCAAACCGGCGCCCTCTTGGCGGGTGAAATGAGCGGCCACGTATTCTTCAAGGAACGCTGGTATGGTTTTGATGACGGCCTCTATAGTGCTGCGCGCTTATGTGAAATTGTTGCCGCCAGTGACGCCGATGCGGACGCCCTGTTTGCGCGCTACCCAGAAGACAAGAGCACCCCAGAAATCAATATCGCCGTGGATGAAGCAGATAAATTCACCATCGTCGAACAGCTGCAACATTGGCCTTATGCCGATGGCCAGGTGTCCACCATCGATGGTTTGCGTGTCGACTTTGCCGACGGCTGGGGGCTGGTACGCGCCTCCAACACAACCCCACTATTGGTATTGCGATTTGAAGGCGAAAATGACGCTGCTTTAGCTCGCATTCGCAGCCAATTCCAACAACATTTACATTCGGTTGATAGCAACCTGACAATTGCGGAATAAACACCATGGCATTAGATAGAGATGCGGCCATCAATGTGGCCAAGGTATTGAGCGAAGCTCTACCCTATATTCAACAATACATTGGCAAAACCATCGTCGTCAAATACGGTGGCAACGCCATGATTGATGAAGACCTAAAGCAAAGTTTTGCTCGCGATGTGGTGATGATGAAGCTAGTGGGCATGAACCCTGTGGTGGTGCACGGTGGCGGCCCACAGATTGGCGACCTGCTCAAGCGCCTCAACATTGAATCCCACTTTGTTAACGGTATGCGCGTCACCGATACGCAAACCATGGACGTAGTAGAAATGGTACTTGGTGGTTCAGTTAACAAGGAAATTGTTAACCTTATCAATCAGCATGGCGGCAAGGCCATTGGCCTCACCGGCAAAGATGGCAAACTGATTCAGGCAAGCAAACTCAAGGTGACCCACAAGACCCCGGACATGGAGGCTTCGGAGATTATTGACATAGGTCACGTAGGCGAAGTGAAAAGCGTCAATACTGACGTCATTAATATGCTTTGTGACAGTGACTTTATCCCCGTTATTGCCCCTGTGGGTGTTGATGAATCCGGCCATGCTTACAACATCAATGCTGACCTGGTAGCTGGCAAGGTAGCGGAAGTATTACAAGCCGAGAAGCTCATGTTACTGACCAACACGGCTGGCCTGTTGGATAAGGAAGGCAAGCTATTAACCGGCCTGTCGACCCAACAGGTGGATGACTTGATTGCCGATGGCACCATCTATGGTGGCATGTTACCAAAAATTGGCTGCGCCCTTGATGCTGTGAAAGCCGGCGTGCGTCGTGCTCACATCATTGATGGCCGAGTAGCCCACGCCACCTTGCTGGAAATCTTCACCGATACGGGTGTTGGTACCCTAATTACCAACCCTGAAGGCTAACGAGAGAATAATAATGACCGAAGCCAAAGTTTCGCGCCGCGAACAGATTCTGCATACCCTTATGCAGATGCTAGAAGAGCAATCCCTTAGCCGCATTACCACGGCGGCCTTGGCCCGCGAAGTCGGTGTATCAGAGGCTGCTCTATATCGCCACTTTGCCAGTAAAGCAAAGATGTTCGAAGGCTTGATTGATTTTATTGAGGACACCCTTTTCAGCCGTACCAAGGTCATTCAGCAGCAGGACTTGAGCGCTGTGCAAACCTGCCATCAGATGCTCACTCTTTTGCTTACTCTGGTGGAACGCAATCCAGGCTTATGCCGTCTCTTAACGGGCGAAGCCCTACTGGGCGAAAAAGAACGCTTAGGCAGCCGCATTAACCAGTTATTTGATAAGTTAGAAGCACAAATCAAGCAGGTACTGCGAGAGGCAGAACACAAGGAAGGTCTACGCACCAGCGACACTCCCACGACCTGTGCCAACCTATTAGTGGCTAGTGCCGAAGGCCGCATTCGCCAGTTTAGCCGCACCGGCTTCCGCCACAAACCCACCGAGGCTTGGGACGATCAGTGGGCACTGCTCAGTGCCCAACTAATGCGTTAGGCGCAGCCTAACTGGGGTCAGATTTGAGCATAGCGAAAGTCTGACCCCAATAATACCAATTTACACCCCATAGGCCTCACGATAAGCCAACATGGCATCAATCTCTGCTTGCTTATCGCCCTGCTCCTGCAAGTACTCAAGCAAATCATTAAAGCTAACAATGCTCACTACCCGCATCTGGTAGTCACGCTCAACTTCCTGAATGGCGGATAGTTCTCCCTTGCCTTTTTCCATGCGGTTAACGGCAATAAGGGTGCCTGCTGGGTTGGCTCCAGCGTCTTCAATCAAGGTCATGACTTCGCGAATGGCCGTCCCAGCAGTGATCACATCATCAATGATAACCACATCGCCTTTAAGTTCGGCACCGACTAGATTACCCCCTTCGCCGTGGGTTTTGGCCTCTTTGCGGTTAAACACGTAGGGTACATCGCGCTGGTGGTGCTCATACAGGGCCACCGCCGTGGTGGTAGCCAATGGGATACCTTTGTAGGCCGGACCTAAGAGTACATCACACTGCAGTCCAGAGTCCTGCAGTGCTTGCGCATAATAACGCCCCAACTTAGCCAGCGCCTCGCCAGTATTAAACAAACCAGCATTAAAGAAATAAGGGCTTATACGTCCACTTTTTAGGGTAAATTCACCAAATTTCAGCACACCTCGTGCCAAGGCAAATTCAATAAACTCACGTTGATAATCCTGCATGTCCGCGCCTCTCACTGTGGGATTAATTTTCGGCGCGTAGTATACACCAAATAGGGCAAAAATTTCGCCTAATGCGACTGAAACAAGGAGTCATATCTGGGCCTAGTGAGGACTGCGTGTTATAATCTACTGAAATAATAACGACACCTTTTAATGCCTCTGCTTTCGTGGTTTAGAAAAATTGGGCATTACGTAATTTTAGACCTCGCGTGAGCGACGAACAGATTAAACACATGCGTATCATTACTTTAAATGTCGAAGGCCTACGACAGGCTGCCGAACGTGGTTTTTTTCAATGGATGGAGCAACAGGATGCTGACGTTGTCTGCCTGCAAGATCTACGGGAAAAAGATTATCAACTAGACGAGCCACAATTCCGTCCCGATGGATGGCACGCCTATTTCTTTGACGCTTTTGAAGATGGCTATAGCGGCACCGCCATCTATTGTCGCCATCAACCCAAAGCCATTATGACCGGCATGGGTTTCCCTGGCTGTGATTTTGAAGGCCGTTTTATTCAAGCTGACTTTGACAAGATCAGCGTTGCCTCCTTGTATGTCCCTAGTGGCTTAGGCAGTGAAGAAAAACAAGACCAGAAAAACGAATTCATGGAACAATTCAATGCTCACCTGCGTAAAACCCTACGCAAGCGCCGTGAATTTATCTTCTGTGGCACCATCAATACGGCCCATAAACCCGCCGACTTGTCTGGCTGGTACGTGAATCAGAAGAATTCCGGCTTTTTGCCAGAAGAGCGTGAAAATCTAGACGAAATCTTCTACCAACTAGACTATTGCGATGCCTTCCGTCAGGTTAACCAAAACGAACGTCAATTCACCTGGTGGCCCGATTACAACCGCGCCTACAAGCTCAATGAAGGAGCCCGTCTGGATTATCAGATAACCACGCCAGGCCTGCGTCGTTATGTACGCAATGCCCGCATCTATCGGGAAGAACGCTTTAGCAGCCATGCTCCGCTAATCATTGATTACAGCTGTGATCTATAAGCTCTTCTAGCTTATCGGGGTCTGTCCTGCAGGGACTGACCCCAATGCAGCAGTCCTCTAGTTCTTAAGAGCCACTGTCTGCAATTCACAAATCTCAGCGATACCCTTACGCGCCAAATCCAACATGGCATTCATTTGCTCTTGACTATAGGGTGCCCCTTCGGCGGTACCCTGCACCTCAATAAAACCGCCATCCGCCGTCATAACCACATTCATATCTGTTTCCGCACTGGAATCTTCATCATAGTCCAGATCCAATACTGGGGTGTCCTTATATACACCGACCGATATAGCCGCTAACTGACGCTTAAGAGGGTCGCCCTTGACTGCGCCATGCTTGTCCGCTTTCAAGACATTCACAGCATCAACCATGGCCACATAAGCGCCAGTGATAGATGCCGTGCGAGTACCGCCATCGGCCTGAATAACATCACAGTCTATGGTGATGGTATTTTCACCCAATTTATCCAAATCCAAGGCCGCCCGTAGAGAGCGCCCAATGAGGCGTTGAATTTCCAGGGTCCGACCGCCTTGTTTGCCACGGGCCGCCTCACGCCCCATGCGAGAACCTGTAGAACGTGGCAACATACCGTATTCAGCCGTTAGCCAACCACTGCCAGAACCACGTAGAAAGCGCGGCACCCCACGTTCCACACTGGCCGTGCACAGTACCTTGGTGTCACCAAACTCAACCAACACCGAGCCTTCGGCGTGTTTCGTATAGTTACGGCTGATCTTCACTTCGCGCATTTGATCTGTGTCACGACCACTTGGGCGAGCAAAATCCAGCTTTAGATTTTTCAATTGGTCGGAAATAGAGGCTGTCATAATGGTCCTTAAAGCAATTCTTGCATTAGTAAACTGTGCAGTGAGTGCCAATGCAGTTAAAATGGCACAAGAAGTGACTATTTTAATCGAGATTCAGAAAGATGACACGCAGCATGACCGCATTCGCCCGTCAAGAACAGGTTCTTGACACAGGCACCCTAAGCTGGGAAATCCGTTCCGTCAATCAGCGTTACCTAGATCCACACTTACGCCTGCCAGATCAGTTTAGAGCACTGGAACCTAAGCTGCGCGACCAACTGCGTAATAACCTCACCCGCGGCAAGGTTGAATGTCATCTACGCTGGCACCCAGCCCAGCAAGACAGCCAAATGCAGGTGAATGCTGATTTGGTAGCCCAACTTAATGCTGCCGCCGATCAGGTCAATGCCATCGTCGGCCCTACCCGCCAATTTAGCGCCTTAGAAGTACTGCAATGGCCTGGTGTGCTAGCCGAACAAAGTGTCGACTTGGCCGCACTGCAGGCGTCCGCCCTTAACTTGTTTAAGCAAAGCCTAAAAGAGCTTATTGATCACCGCGAGCGCGAAGGCCAGGCCCTCAAAGAGCTAGTGGAACAGCGCCTGGATGCCATCCTTGCCATTGTTGCTGAAGTGCAGGCACAGTTGCCTAGTATCCTCGAAAACCAACGCCAAAATCTACGTGACAAATTACAAGAGCTAAGCACTGAGCTTGAGCCACAACGCCTAGAACAGGAAATGGTATTACTGGCCAACAAGGCCGATGTAGCCGAAGAACTTGATCGCCTTACCACTCACGTACAGGAAGTGCGCCGCACTTTGGGTCAAAAACAAGCTATTGGTCGCCGCCTAGACTTCCTTATGCAGGAACTCAACCGCGAAGCGAACACCCTATCGTCCAAATCCATAGTCGCCGAGACTACCCTAAGCGCCGTAGAGCTTAAGGTATTGATCGAACAGATGCGCGAACAGATTCAAAACATCGAATAAACCTTGTTATTAGGTTTTGTTTGGCGGCCTAAAGCTCATCACATTGTCTTTGTTTTTGCCAATCTCTATGTTGCTGTTATAAGGATTGGCAAAATCCCCTGCGGCATTGCTGGCAAAGGGCGCCACTGCCATACCTTGGGCATAGCGATAGAGCCCATCTTGCAAGAATCGTTCAACGGGTAAAAAACTGGTTCTGCTCGCGGCCTGCCCTTGTGGCGCACTGGTATCGTTAGCATTGAAGTAGTCGGCCATTTCCTGCGCCTGCTCGGCCCTTAGGTAACTGCTGCCGCTATCCACCAACAAACGCATAAGGCTACACTGGTAATCCAACAGCTGGCCATGCACAGCCTGATCACAATTTTGCCACCAACGATAATCTCTCGATTGAGCCATAAACTGATGAAATAGCTGATTTACCTGATCACGACGCAATCTACCCGACGCCACTGCAAAGCGGGTCAGATCTTCTATATAACGCGCAATAAAATCCGTTTCCACATCCGTTAAGGTTGGCCGTTTGGCAAAAGGCAGCAACATGCAATAGCGGCTAAATGATTCCACCATTAACAGGGTATACCTAGCATCAACGGCAGGGTGTTCTAACACACTACACTGCCAGGCTTGCTGTTGCCCATGACTACTTATGCATTGCATGCCTAGCCTGTCTTGCGTCACACCCGTGGTGGACATAAAGGGCAACGCCTGTGGATGGGCCAACCACCTCTCCATGGCCTTGTCTACACTAAGAATTACCTGCATGCTAATGATCCTTGTAGGCACCAGATTGTCATCAATAAGGCTTAGAGCATAGCCGAGAGGTTTTGCTTTGTGCAACATTAATGGTTATAGACAGGCACAACTAGACTAGATGCACCAACACCAAGTTGACCGTTACACTCAGTATTACCACCCACAAAGGATTAACCCGCAGCCATTGCAGCAAGGCAAAACCAATAGCGGCAACCAGCCAATCCAGTGGCGCAAGTAGGGCACTGGTGGCAATCGGTTGGTACAAGGTAGCCGCCAGCAAGCCAACCACAGAAGCATTCACACCAGCGACCATACGCCCGGCCCATTGCTGTTGGGTAAACTTATGCCAGAAAGGCAACATGCCGCCCAGCAATAAAAAGCCGGGCACAAAAATCGCCAGCACCGCTAGTAAGGCATAACCCAAACCACCTTGTACATAGCCCAAGAAGGCCGCCAAGCTAAACATCGGACCGGGCACAGCCTGCGCCGCCCCATAACCTGCCATAAACTCGGCATGGTTGACCATACCCGTGGCCACCACGGTTTGATCAAGCAGGGGTAACACCACATGCCCACCACCAAATACCAGGGCACCAGAACGATAGTAGTTAGCCAGCAAGATTTGTATATCACTGTTGCCAACGACCATTAGGGCGAGGGTCAAAGCAACTGCAAATAACACTAGCAGGATCTTAGCCACGCCCAAAGCTACCGGAATTTGCAAGGCTGATGCAGTGTTACTCGGCATTTGGGTGAGCCATAGGCTACCCAGTATGGCCCCCATTATAATCACCCCCATTTGCCCCAAGGAGGAGGATGACAAGAGCATGATAGCAATGCCTAGGAGCGCAATTAGCTTTCTTTGCATATCCGGCAACAGGCTTCTAGCCATGCCCAGCACACCATGTAATACCACCGCCACAGCCACTAGCTTTAAGCCATGAATAATGCCACTAGACCAGGTCGCATCGATGGTCGGCAACCATGCAGCAAAGGCGATCAGCAAGACCACAGAAGGTGCTGTAAAACCCACAAAAGCCCCTAAGGCTCCCAGCCACCCGGCCCGCTGTAAACCAATGGCAAAGCCCAATTGGCTACTGGCAGGGCCAGGTAAAAATTGGCTGATGGCTAACAGTTGCGCAAATTGACTCTCATTGAGCCACTGACGCTGTTCAACAAAGGTGCGGCGAAAGTAGCCCACGTGTGCTGCTGGTCCGCCAAAGGAGGTGAATCCCAAGCGCAGAAATACCATGAATACTTCCATAAAACTTGCCGGTTTTGCCTGCTGCATAGGGCCCTTATAATTGGCTAATTCTGTTAACAACGCATTGTAGCCTGCCTAACACGAGAGTGAAACCAAGCCATCAAAGGGCAAATTACAGCGCCAGCTATGACAGATTGTTTTGCACTTCATCCAATATGGCCCAGATAGGATCCATCCACTGTTGGTGATCTGCTTTCATCAGGCAAGAACGCATACACACGGTCATCTCAGAGTCCACCTGCACTTCTGGGTAGGCCTGCTTAATGAGTGCCGATGGAAAGCTAAAGGTCGCCAGGTGCAGCTCCCTTACCTCGGCCATCTCAAAAGTGCGCTGCGAAAGCGCCGATATGGCGCTAGTGGTAGCCCCTTTTGGGGCCCAAATAACAATGTCCAGCTCTGGCTCTAATGGGGTGATAAACCGGCCATCCGCCTGTAATCGGCCATATAGATCCAATGCGGCCCCACGACAGGCTTGCAAATCCCGAGCAAACTGGCCGCCCTCATGCAAAGGCAACACCTCCATGGTGGCCCACAAGGCCACAGCGGCGGCACCTGCCCGTGAGCATTCTAAGGAGATTTCCCCTAAATGCAGCTCATCAGAGCTAAAATAAGTGTAAGGCGAGTCATGCTTATAATAACGCCCCACTGACGGGTCCTTAAACAACACGCAACCACATCCATAGGGCTGTAATCCATGCTTGTGAGGATCCACCACGATAGAATCCACGGCAGCGATAGCGCCAAATGCCAAGGCCGCGTTATTGCCTAGGTTTTGCGCCAATTTATAATAACCACCGTAAGCTGAGTCTACGTGAATGCGAAAGCCATATTGTTGCTGCAATTGCAGAATGCGCGCCAAGGGGTCCACAGAGCCTACTCCGGTAGTACCCAAGGTCACAACGACCGTGCCAACGTCATGATTGTTCAACAAGCGTTCCAGAGCATCCATGTCCATGCGCGCCTGCTCGTCCACATCCACCGCTTGGTAAGGTATTTGCAACACGCCACAGATACGGCTGTGGGTATAATGCGCCTGCTTCGAAGCAAGGATGGTTTTGCCTGGATGAATCTGATTAGCAATCCATAAGGCCTCTAAATTAGCAAAGGTGCCGCCACTGGTAAGGTGACCCAGATACTCTTGCCAACCAAACATCTGCGCTATCTTAGCCACTGCCTGCTTTTCCAGGGCGGAGCTGGCTTTACCGCCATCCAAGGCATGGTTGTTAGGATTAATCCACTGCGCCAACTGGTAGGCCATACGAGCTACCGGATGTGGCGGCTTTAACATCTGCCCAGCATATTGAGGGTGAGGATAAGGGTAGTTATCCCACATGCTTTCTGCCACCTGCATAAGCACGTCGCGGGCCTTATCTTCATCGTAATCCACCTGGTGTGCTGGCAGGTGCTGATAGCCTTCGGCTAAGCGATTAACGGCGGCTTTGAGAATATCAATGCTATTGGTTTCAATGGTCATATCTGTGTCTCCTATGGCTTGCAGGCCATTGTAACGGCAACAACAGAATGATTAAAACGTTAATTTCGCATCATCATTATGCATTATTTGCATATTGTGCCAATGGCGAAAAAATCGACGACCTAATGATCCCAGCCACCGCTTCTCGGAACCAAGCATGACTTTGATCTTGCGCGTACATTTGATGCCAAAGCATAAAGTACTGATGTTCGGGCAAACTATCCATGGGCAAGGCCTGCACCTGCAGATCATACTGCTGGCAGGCGTTGTGTGCGATGTGCTCGGGCACCACCAACAGATAGTCCGTTTGTTCCAAGACCTTAAAAGCCGCGGCAAAAAAAGGCACCTGATAGGCAATACGACGACTCAGACCACGCTCAGCCAAGGCCCTATCAAAAAAGCTGTCCTTGTCGCCCCCGGCAGTTAGCTGCACAAAACCATATGCCAATAAGCTAGTTAAATCTGCTGCCCCTGTGGCTAGGCGATGTTGTTTAGCCATCAGCAGCGCCGGTTTATCGCTACCCAATAAGATACCCTCTAACTGGGACGGAATAACACTTGCCATAGTGGAAACCATGTCCACCTGTTGGCTTGCCATGCTATGCAACATCTGTGGTTGCCATTGACTAAATTCGACATTAACGCCCGGCGCTTGCTGACGTAACAAGGCCATCACTTCCGGAAAAATAAAATTAGCCACATAATCGGTGGCCGCAAAACGAAACTGCCGTTGACATAATGCTGGCCTAAAATCTTCCCCCTGTCGTAAATCGTCAAGCTGACCTAACAGGACCTGCACTTTCGGCAATAGTTGCTTAGCCGTTGGCGTCAACACATAACCATTACCCTCGCGCAACAATAGGGGATCGGCAAAATAGTCACGTAATTGAGCGAATTGGCGACTCAGGGCTGGCTGGGAAATATGCAACAAGGGCGCCGCACGAGTGACATTTTGCTGCTGCAATATCACTAATAAAGAACGCAGTAGATTTAAGTTAAGTTGTTGCATGTCTCTAAAAAGGCTATTTCAGCATTTGTTTACCGCTAAGTTCATGCTAGTGTAAACCCGTTGTAGCAATGAAATAAAGATTACATGGCCATTAATAAAATCTTAACTCGCTGGCTAGAGGCTTGGACCGAAGGCGTCATTGCTCACCCTAAAGGTGCCTTGGCAAGCGTCCTGCTAGTGAGTCTACTCAGTATCAGCCAAATTTGGCATATCCAATTTGATACTAGTTTAGAAGGTTTTCTTGAACCTGATGATCCCGCTATTGTAGAACTCATTGCGGCACGCAAGGAATTCGGCCACGGTGAAATCATCCTGGTAACCCTGCAAGCAGACAACCTGTTTCAAGCACAACATCTACGTGCCATACAACAACTGCATCAACAGATAGAAGCGCAGGTGCCGTGGCTGGATACGGTCACCAGCCTACTCAATGCCCGACAGTTAGAAGCAGAGGGCGACACCCTGCTCATTGAAGACCTGCTCGATCCCTTTCCAGCCACAGCTGCTGAATTAGAACAGGTCAAAGTAGAAGCGCTAAACAACCCCCTCTATAAAAACCTTATTGTCTCCGCGGATGGCAATTTCACCACCATTGCGGTCAAACCTCTGTCTTATCTGGCACCAACCAAGCAAGCACAAGATGACCATTTCGCCACCGATGATTTTGATAATTTTGATGCTGAGGCTGAAGGCCAGTTGTTCGCTGAAGCGGACGATGCCGGGGATATTGATGACAGCACTCATTTAGGCGCCAGGGTTACCGAATCGCAACTCAATATTATTAGCCAGCAGGTCACGGCCATTGCCGCACAATTTCAAGATCAAGGCCGGCAGATCTACGTTGGTGGCATGCCCATCATTACCCACGCCCTCACCAATACCATGATTGGGGAAATGCTCACCTTCATGCCCTTGGCGATTGTCACCATAGCCCTGATGATGGCGCTATTGTTCCGCCGCCGCCACGGCGTCCTATTGCCGATGCTAACGGTAGCCCTAACCCTGCTAACGACGGTTGGTTTAATCAGTGCCGTAGGGGTACCCTTGCAAACCACCATGATGATTTTGCCCAGTTTTCTGCTTACCGTCAGCGTGGGCGCATCGGTGCACTTATTAACCTTGTTTTTCCGTGCTTATGATGCTGGCACGGAGAAAATACAGGCCCTGCGTGAAGCCATGCTACATACTCGCACACCGATCATATTTACCAGTCTCACCACTGCCGTTGGCCTCTTGTCCTTTGCCGGTTCTCCCATGATCGCCTTAGCGCGACTGGGCTTATTCTCTGGCATCGGTATAGGCATTGCCTTAATTTACACCCTCACCCTAGTGCCAGCGCTCATCTGTCTACAGCATCTACCGCGCAAACAGCGTGCTCAACCAAACCCGACCATAAGCAAACTAGTGCATGGCGCCACCAACCTTAGCAGTCGCCACCCCTTTGCCATGGTCATCGTCAGTTTTATGTTAGCGGGTACCGCTGTTACCGGCGTTCAGCAGTTACAATTTTCCCACAACCCCATGCATTGGATGAGTCCTGATGCGCCCATCAATCAGGCGGTCTATGCCATTGATAACAACATGGGAGGCAGCATTAGCGTCGACATCATTATCGATAGCGGCATCTCCGATGGTATTTACCAGCCTCGCTTCCTTGAGCAGATAGACGATTTCACCCGGTGGTTACACAATTATGACAAGGGTGGCGTACAGGTTGCCAAGGTTTACGGCATCAATGACATCATCAAGGAAGCGCACAAGGTCTTAAATAACAATCAAGACGCCTATTATGCCATCCCAGATACGGCGGCCCTAGTGGCTAACGAACTGTTCCTGCTACACAATGCTGGCCCTGACGAGCTAGAACCTATGCTCGACAATGATAATCGTGTGACTCGTTTAAGCGTCGTCATGCCCTGGTTAGACACCCTGCACTACAAACCATTTATAAAGGATTTAGCCGCTCAAAGCGAGGTCATCTTTGGCCCTCAGATCAAGGTCACTTTAACAGGCATGGTGCCAGTAATGGGCACCACCTTGGATCATGTCATTAGCACTACCGCGCAAAGCTATTTAATTGCTTTCAGCTTGGTAAGCCTTATGTTAATTGTGCTTCTAGGTAGCCTACGCTACGGCATCCTTGCCATGATCCCCAATCTCAGCCCCATATTAATCACCATGGGGTTAATGTTCTTACTGGATATTCCACTGGACATGTTTACCATTCTCGTGGCGTCCATTGCCATCGGTATTGCTGTGGATGATACCGTGCACTTCATGTATCACTGCAAACATAATTACCAACGTTGTGGTGATATGCCCATGGCCATTTTTGGCGCCCTGGATACCAGTGGCCGCGCCATGTTAACTACGTCGGCTATTCTCATCATTGGTTTCTCCATGTTCCTCTGGTCAGATCTCAATAATCTGTTTAATTTTGGCATGCTCATCGGCACCACCGTACTCCTGGCGCTCATCGCTGATTTCTTGTTAGCACCGGCTTTGATGATGTTATTTGGTCGCAGCAACGAGCGCCGACGTTGGTTGCGTAAGTAATATCAGTTACAATACGCCCTTAGTTCACCAACCCCCTAGCATCATGTCCGCTGTCGGTAATCTGTATATTATTTCTGCCCCCTCTGGGGCAGGCAAAACCAGCTTGGTTAAAGCCCTACTTGAGCAAGATAAGCATATTTGCGTATCTGTGTCGCATACCACTCGCCCCATGCGACCCGGCGAAGTGAATGGCCAAGATTACAACTTTGTTACCCAGACAGTGTTTAGTCAGCTGGTCGAAAACCAGCAAATGCTGGAACACGCTACCGTGTTTGGCAATGCCTACGGCACCTCCCGAACCTGGGTAGAAGAAGCCATCGCCGCTGGCAAGGATGTGATCCTAGAAATTGACTGGCAGGGACGCGATCAAGTACTTAAACTGGTACCAGATGCTGTGGCCATTACCATCCTGCCACCTTCTAAGGCCGCTTTACAGCAGCGCCTAGCCGGCCGCGGCACCGATAGTGATGAGGTTATTGCCAAGCGCATGGCCGAAGCAGAAAGCGAAATCAGCCAATATCCCCACAGCCATTATTTGTTAATTAACGACGATTTTGCCGCCACACTACAAGATCTGGCCACCATCTTTGCTAGTGAACGCTTGAAAACCCCTCGCCAAAGGCAAAAACACCAGCAATTATTGGCCCATCTCTTGCCAAATGGTGGCTAAATTTTGTACACTGTCGCGTCCAAATTAGCCAGTCACAGCGCCGCGCCTCAAAGCCCTAGCGAATAACTGCTGGCATACAATTGAATCACTTACAATTTTAGGTAACCCCATGGCCCGCGTAACCGTAGAAGACTGTCTGGAAAACGTAGACAACCGTTTTGAACTGATCATGGTATCCACCAAACGTGCTCGTCAGATCGCTACTGGCGGTAAAGACCCACTGGTAGAATGGGAAAATGACAAGCCCACTGTTGTGGCTTTACGTGAAATCGCTGAAGGTTTGGTAGATGCCAGCATCCTAGATGAGCAAGAAGAGTTGCAACAACAATTCGAAGAAGCGCAAATCGATCCAGAACTATTAGCAGAAACCACGCAAACTTCTGCCGATGCCGCTGAAGAAGCTCCTCAAGGTAGCCCAGACGTCGACATGGAATAAGTCACACTGATTTAACCCTCTGATATTCTAAATAAAAGAGCAGTATGGAAAGTTTTAAAAAAATTTCCCGCTGCTCTTTTTTTATGCACACATCAAAGGCATTTTCCGCTAATATAGCTGTTATATACAATGAGTTCATTGCCAATTAGCTAGGAAGCCGCGCATGCCAACCATCGACGCCTTTGCCAAGCGTCTCGCCAGTTACCTTAACGATGACCAGATTCGTCAGGTACGT
>JAERSU010000277.1 GCA_016845445.1 Oceanospirillaceae bacterium
GTTCCGGCACCAACCTGCCGACAATGGCATGACCAGCTTCGTGATAGGCGGTATTGAGTTTTTCGTCGTCGGACATAACCATGGACTTGCGCTCGGCGCCCATCATGATTTTATCCTTGGCCAACTCGAATTGCTCCATGGCAACCAGCCGCTCATTGGCACGTGCCGCAAACAAGGCAGCCTCATTGACCAGGTTTGCCAGGTCGGCCCCTGAGAACCCTGGCGTGCCGCGCGCGATAACCGATGCATTAACGTCATCGCTAATGGGCACCTTGCGCATATGTACCTTGAGTATCTGCTCGCGGCCGCGCAAATCGGGCAGGCCCACAACTACCTGCCGGTCGAAACGGCCCGGCCTTAACAGCGCAGGGTCCAGAACATCGGGTCGGTTGGTGGCGGCAATGACTATTACGCCATCGTTGCCATCAAAGCCATCCATTTCGACCAGTAATTGGTTAAGTGTTTGCTCACGCTCATCGTGACCGCCACCCAGGCCGGCTCCACGATGACGACCCACGGCATCTATCTCGTCAATAAAGATAATACAGGGAGACTGTTTTTTTGCCTGCTCGAACATATCACGAACACGGGAGGCACCCACACCGACAAACATTTCGACAAAATCGGAACCGGAAATAGAAAAGAAAGGCACCTTGGCCTCACCGGCAATGGCCTTTGCCAACAATGTTTTACCGGTACCGGGCTGGCCTACCATTAACACACCGCGGGGAATACGCCCGCCGAGCTTCTGGAATTTGCTTGGATCGCGCAGGAAGTCTACCAGCTCTTTGACTTCTTCCTTGGCTTCATCGCAGCCCGCCACGTCGGCAAAGGTAGTTTTGATCTGGTCTTCGCCCAGCAAACGCGCCTTGCTTTTACCAAATGCCATCGGGCCGCCGCGACCGCCGCCACCACCTTGCATCTGGCGCATGAAAAACATGAATACCGCAATAATAATCAGGATGGGGAAGCAGGCGATCAATAACTGGCGCCACAGGCTTTGCTGCTCGGCCTCGCGCCCTACTACTTCGACCTTGTTGGCTAACAGGTCATCAATGAGTTTGGGGTCTTCCATGTAAGGGCGGACGGTTTTGAAGTGACTGCCATCCAGACGCTCGCCATAAATGGTGAAACCCTCGGTTTCGATGCGTTGGACCTGGCCCGACTCAACTTCCGAGATAAAGCTCGAGTAATCGAGGTTTTGCTGCTGCTCGGGTACGTTGACGTTCTGGAAAACAGTGAGCAAAACCACCGCTATAACAATCCAGAGCAACAGATTTTTAACCATATCGTTCAAGTGAAACTCCTCGTGGACATATGTCTTATTGTGGCTGACCGGGCCAGTACAATTGCCCGCTGGTACCGCACAGCTGCTGCGGATACAAACTTTGACAGCCAACAGGTACAGATTACTACATTACTCTGCCTCGAGCCATTTGGCCCGGCCAGCACTTTAGTGTTTTTAGCACTATGAAAACGGGATGTATTAGCCCTTGAAGCCCTTTGCCACCAGGTAGACCTCACGTGATTTTGGCCTGGAAGCGCGTGGCTTGCGAGTTAGAACCTTGTCGAATTGGCCGCGAATGTCGGCGAAAAAGGCATCAAAACCCTCTCCATGGAACACTTTGAACAGGATCGCACCGCCCGGTTTCAGGGTTCGAATGGCTAAATCCTGTGCTAACTCAATAAGGTACATCGCCCGCGGCTGGTCAACGTCGCGCATGCCACTCATGTTGGGGGCCATATCCGAAATTACAAGGTCGGCCCCACTGCCACCCAATAGCGCCAGTATTTGCTCAAACGCCGCTTCCTCGGTGAAGTCCCCCTGGACAAAATCGACACCGGCGATTGGATCCATGGATAGCAGGTCGGAGGCGATTACCCTGCCCTTATCGCCTACCAGGCCGGCAACCACCTGCGACCACCCCCCGGGCGCGGCACCCAGGTCTACTACTGACATGCCCGGTTTGACCAGGCGGTCTTTTTCCTGGATTTCCAGCAATTTGAAAGCGGCCCGCGATCGATAGCCCAGTCGCTGGGCTTCTTTTACATAATGATCGTCAAAATGCTGCCGCAGCCAGGCGCCACTGCTCTTTGAACGGGAAGACGATTTGCCGGCCTTATTTTTGGTAGGCCCGTTTTTTTTGTCTACAGCCATAGGTGAATGGTGCTTTTCATATTAGAATGCCGCCCCCTTGCCGGGATGCCTTAACCGGGCGCGGCAGGAAAATTAAACCTTAAGTTAAACCAGTGCCAGTGCGAGCGCAATGATATGCCACTTAGTAACCAGCAGAAAAAATATTTCCGCCAACTTGGCCATAAGCTTAATGCTGTAGTCACCGTATCAGGCAAGGGCCTGACCGACACGGTTACAGCGGAAATCGATAGGGCGCTGGAAGATCACGAACTAATCAAGGTGAAAGTGATTGCTGATGACAGGGAAATGAAAGCGGGAATCATGCAGGCGCTGTGTGAAAATGCGGGTGCAGAGCTGGTTCAGTCGATTGGCAACATCGCGCTGGTTTACCGGGCAGCGAAAAAACCCAACCCGAAATTGTCCAATTTGATTCAATAAGCCGTTTTTTTACCGAGTGCCTGCTCACGCTAAATTGCCGTGCCGGCTCAAGCTAAATTGCCGTGCCGGCTCAAGTTAAATTGCCGTGCCGGCAAAGACGCGCCATTCCCTGACGTTGACCTCTCCATAGTGCTACCGTTATGCCCTCAACGGCGTCTTCCCGACTGAAGTGTTCGTCCTGAACACGTCGTCCATGTTACATCAAGCAAAAGACAGTACAAGCCATTACAACGATAATGTTTAGTGGCGAATTTATTTTTTACATTTAAAATTAGCCATTTAAAGCCCATTCATCCAACCCTGCGCCAACGTTAAAAACAGCCAACGTTAAAAGCAAAAGTAGCGCGCAATAAAAAGCCCCTTATGCTGTAAAAGCAGAAGGGGCTCTTAGCCTTATGGGTCAGCTATCAGGGACTGCCGAACAGTACACCGATAGTAAAGGTGTCACCCACTACTGAATCGCCACCGCCTTCGATACCGGAGATCGAAATTGGTGTGCCCGGCGGCGCAGCTTCAGCTTCATCAATAATTGAAGTCTGCGTTCCAC
>JAERSU010000278.1 GCA_016845445.1 Oceanospirillaceae bacterium
CACGGGTGCTATCGATGGCCTGTTTCAAGGCATCGTCGTCGGTGACATCGCCTTTTATAAACTGGCAAGCCGGTTGTGCCGCGACTGCTTCAGCCCAGTCACCTTCACTGGCTTCATTTAAATCGAAACCGACAACTGTCGCACCTTCCTGCACAAAGCGTAAAGCGCATGCTGCACCAATGCCGGAACTGGAGCCGGTGATAAAAGCAACCTTGTTTTGCAGACGTGACATAAAACCTCGCTGTAGGGCGTATACCTGTTTTGTATTCGAATAATTGGCGAATGGTAAACGCAAGTGGTCGACGCCAGCATTATCAACTTGTAATCGAGGTTAGGCGGGTCACTGATCCAGATCAATAGTTGCAGCCAATGCGCAACTAGAATTAGCCCTGAATCAGGAAAGACGTTCGCAAGTTTGGTCAATGCAGCACCTTGGTGCATTGACTATTTTTCAGCTTAACAAGAGAAACGCAGGCCATGAGCACTAGCATTACTGGTAATAGGAACGGGAACAGGAAAGACCCCGCAGTAGTCATTATTGGCGCCGGCATGACAGGCATACTATTGGTCATTAAGTTAAAGGAAGCGGGTATCAACAACATCACCTTGCTGGAGAAAAAAGACAGTGTCGGTGGGACCTGGCGCGAAAATACCTATCCGGGCGTTGCCTGTGATGTGCCAGCGCACGCCTACACTTATTCATTTGCTGCTAATCCCGAATGGAGTAGCGTGTTTGCGCCGGGCAAGGAAATTCACCAATACTTTATCGATGTCTGGAAGCAGTATGGGGTAGACCAGTACACGCATTTCAATGAAGCAGTTACCAGCTGCCGTTATGAAGAGGGTGGCTGGACGGTGAAAACGGGCAAGAACAAGACCTATCATGCCGACCTGTTGTTTACTGCCACAGGCTTGTTACATAAACCTGTGACGCCGTATTTTCCTGGCAAAGACAGTTTTGTCGGCGATCAATTTCATTCTGCTGAATGGGATCACTCAATTGACCTGAAAGGTAAGCGCATTGGGTGCATTGGTACCGGCTCCAGTGCAGCACAGTATATTCCCGAACTGGTTGGGCTCGAAGGAGCCGATGTCACCGTTTTTCAACGCACACCGCAGTGGATAGTCAACACAGAAAACCGCAGTTACAGTGAGAAAGAAAAGCAAAAGTTCAGGGACGATCCCGGATTTATCGAAAAAACCAAGCATCGGGCCTTGTATATTTTTGAGCAGGGAACAACGGCGCTAACCAGTACTAAATTTGTGGATCGTTTAAAGCACCGCTTGTTTTCCTGGAATGCCAAACGCTACCTGAAAAAAAGTGTGCGCGACCCGGAACTGCTGAAAAAGTTAACACCGGATTACAAGATGGGTTGCAAGCGCGTGATTATGAATTCAACGTTTTACGACGCAATACAACAACCCAATGCACACCTGGTAACAGAGGGTATTGATCGTATTGAGCCAAATGGCATCAGGACTGTCGACGGCAAGGAGCATGAGCTGGATGTGATCATCTATGGTACCGGCTTTGACCCGGCCGCCTATATGCGCCCCATGGAGTTTACCGGCCGCAACGGTTTGTCTATTGATGAGGCCTGGAGTAAAAAAATACAGGCGTATCGGTCTATGCTGGTGCCGGGTTTTCCCAATTACATTTGTATGCTGGGGCCGAACTCGCCCATCGGTAATTACTCGGTTATCGCCATGAGTGAAGTGCAGGCAGACTATGCGCTACAGCTGGTAAAACACTGGCAGGCCGGTGAGTTGCAAACCATTGAGGCAAAGCCCGGAGCCATGCAGCGCTGGAATGCCATGCTCAGGGAAAGAATGGGGAATACGGTTTGGGCCAGCGGTTGCAACAGCTGGTATCTCGATGTCGACGGTGACCCGTTAACCTGGCCCGATACCTGGCAGGCCTGGGTGGCCCTGATGCAGGAACCCGAGCTGGACGATTTTTATCGCCAGCAGCCTGAAAGCCATCCGGACCAGCCGGATCGCAAGGTGGCGTGAGCCATTATTTGTCTGAAAAAGCAAATAATAACAATAGCTTGGATTTCTTTATCTGGTAAATACCCGCTCAGCTAGTGTGCGGGTATTGGGTAACCACCACCTCCAACTATGCTAATATTTAAAAGCTTACCCTTGCCTGGCCTGGTGCCGTGCAAGGGTGTACTCGCACCCGGGAAGGTTGGGGTCGTTTCCCTGAATACAACGATAATACTGGTGCTATAAACCTGTGCTGCAAACCATTAGCAAAACAAATCCTGCTCTACCATCCAGCGGTATAACCCGGGCTGCGAGCTTGCGCGCGGCCAATTTTGGTGTGATGTTGGCGCTACTGCTGCTATGTTTGTTGCCACGTGCCTGGGCGCTGTCGGAACAGGCAGCAGATATTGCTGCTGTGCGTGTGCATTTTCCGGCCATTACTGCCACCGAATTCAATCGACTGGACCGGCCGTTGCGGCAAAAGCTTGCAAGCGGTGAAATTCCGGAGTTGATCATTGTTTTTAAAACCACTGCGCTAGCTGGAGCGCCGACGGCGCTAGCTAAAGACAACCTCAGCAAAGAGCAACGCCGCGCCTTGCGTATACAGTTGCGTGACCAGCGTAGTGCGCAAATCATCAGTATGCAACGGCAGCTAGAGAGAGACATACGCAAGAAAAGTCCAGTTGTCGAGTTTGTGCAGAGCTACGAGCATATCCCGTTAGCGAGGGTTAGTGTGAGTGGCTGGCGGGATATGCAACAGCTGCTGCATCACACCTTTGGTGTCAGCACTATCAACCAGTATCAAGTTCCAGCCAACGCTGGTCGAAAGCTTACCGGTGATTAACCAGCCACTAGCCATCAGCAATTCTATTGACGGTACCGGCACGGCCATTGCCATTTTTGACTCCGGGGTGAAATACACACGCACTGAATTTGGTAGTTGTACTGCACCGAATACACCGGCGAGTTGTAAAGTCGCGTATGTACAGGATTTTGCACCTGATGATGGCTTGCTGGATGATGCCTCAAACCACGGAACAGGTGTTAGTGCGATGGCTAGTGGTGTCGCGCCTGGCGCGAAACTGGTGGTGCTGGATATATTTGATGGGGGTTCTGCCAGTTCAGTTGATATCACCAATGCTGTTAACTGGGTGATTGCGAATGCCGCCACTTATAACATTGTAGTGGGCAATTTCAGTTTGTCGGAACAAGGTGTCGAGTACACGGGTACCTGCGACAGCTTTGGCCCTGGGCCAATGAACGCCAATCCGTTCAAGAATATTTTTGATTCTCTGGTAAGCGCAAGTATATTGCCTGTAGTTGCCAGTGGTAACGATGGTTTTTTCAATGGCATTGGCAACCCGGCTTGTGTCTCATCGGGGTTTGCGATTGGCGCTACCTATGACGTTGCCTTGAGTTTCAGAAGTTGGAGCGGTTGCGTAGATTCGGGTATACAGGTCGATGATATTACCTGTTTTACCAATAGTGGCTCCGAGCTCGATATACTGGCTCCTGGTGCGTTAATTACTACAGGCGGCTGGACCAATGGCGGTGGTACTTCCTTTGCTGCGCCGCATGTTGCCGGCGCTACAGCATTGGTGATGGACCAGTTTCCCTCTTCATCACAAACAGCGTTACAAAACCGGCTGAAGGCATCTACTAC
>JAERSU010000279.1 GCA_016845445.1 Oceanospirillaceae bacterium
GCCCAAATTATAGCTGGCGCCAACGGCCATAGTGCCGGCCGACACAGGGGTCACATAACCTTCACCACACACCACGGTCTGACAGCCTTGGGGCTGTTGCACATAGGACACCTGGCCACGGATGGATTTTAACGGCAAGTCTAATGCCGGTACCAAAGCAGCAGCCTGGGCGGCATTGCACAGCACCACCCCAGCAAATGCCTCCATGCCCGCACAAGCCCCAGACAAGTGTAACTGCCACTGGCCCTGTTGATAATTCAGTTGCTGCAAGCTGGTGTTGAACCAGGGTGTTTGCTGCAGCAGGCCAGCTAGATGCTGACACCAGCCATGGGGATTCACCCAACCAGCTTGGGCAAACCATAGGCCACCAGCAGCAACCTGATCAGCAGCAATGTCGCTGGCTGCTTGTTGACTCACTGTTTGCAGCCACTGAGGAGCAAACTGGCGGGCTGTAACGCGCTGCATTTGCTCTACTTGTTGCTCGTTTTGGGCTAGCTGCAGCAGCCCGCAAGCCTGCCACAAATGACTGGGCACAGCCTGCTTTAACAGCACCATACTGTACGCTAATCCCTGCTGATGTAACTGCCCGGCAATATTGACATTATCGGGCAGCTTGGCGTAGAGCATGCCTTGCTGGTTGCCAGAAGCACCGTAGGCAGCCTCTGGCCCCTGTTCTATCAACTGCACCTCATAGCCGCGCTGCTGCAAGGCTAGGGCCGTACTACAACCGCTAATACCGGCACCAATGACCGCTATGCGAGATCCTGGTGGCAAGGTCTGGGGCGCCTGTTGCCAGGGCGATAAGGAGGCTTGAGCATCGCTTTTGGGGGCCACAAAGCGCGCATTTAACTGATTACGTTTCAGACCAAAACCTGAGTTTACCTGATAGCTATAACCCACTTTTGTGAGGTTGTCTTTCACCATTCGGGCAGCGCTATAGGTGGCTAAGGTGGTACCACTATGACTTAGCTGCGCAATGGCTTGGAACACACCAGGCTGCCACATGGCGGCATTTTTAGCTGGATTAAAGCCATCCATATAGACCGCATCCACCGGCCCTTGTAGCTGTGCTAGGGCTTCTTCAGCCGGCGCTAAAATCAGGTTCAAGGTAACCTCATCAAAATGCAGCTGGTAAAAGCCCTTCATCGGCAAGGGGTACTGGCGCTGCAACTGCTCGGCCAAGGGCGCAAGCTCGGGCCAACGTGCCTGGCAATGTTGCAGGTCAGCGGCACTCATGGGTATGCCTTCCACGCTGGTATATACCAGCCGTGCCAAGGACTTATCTTGGCGCTGTTGGCGCCATAGTTGCCAAGTGAGGAGAAAATTCAAACCACTGCCAAATCCCAGCTCTAAGACGCTAAAGGTATGCTTGGTGGGCAGTTGGGCAAAGCGATCTGGCAAGTCATTAGCTTGCAAGAAGACGTGTGTTTTTTCTGCTATGGCATCGTCGGTAGAGCCATAAACATCATCAAAATCTTGCGCCACAGGCTCTCCCTCGCGCCATTGGATATTAGCGCTAGGAAGTAATTGAGGATCACTAAACAGTGTGGCCTTGGTCACCGCAATCAGCTAGCTTAATCGACAGAGAAAGCCTTGTAGATGACCACCTTTTCCGCTGGCCAGTCGCGCATGACACCATTGGTACGGGTCATGATGCTAGCGATCTTGTCCACCGTATCCATGCCTCTAGTGACTTTGCCAAACACCGCGTAACCGTGACTACTGCTACTCTTGTCTAAGAAGGGGTTGTCGGCATGGTTAATAAAGAACTGCGATGTTGCACTATGGGGCGCGCTAGTGCGCGCCATGGCAATGGTGCCGCGCTCATTGCTCAAGCCGTTACCAGCTTCATTAACAACGGGCTCACGGGTAGGCTGCTGACGATCACCTTGCTCATCAAAACCCCCACCTTGAATCATAAAACCATGGATCACTCGATGAAAAATCAAATCATTATAAAAGCGCGTATCCACATAATGAAGAAAGTTTTCTACCGTTTGAGGCGCTTTGTCAGGATATAACTCTAAGGTAATCGGCCCTTCAGAGGTGGCTAATTCAACACGTACGCTGTTTTCTGCCCAAACGCTAGTAGACAGGACCAAGGTAAATAAAACTGCTAACAAACGCATGATGGGTTCCCATTTGTGTCGTCATTACCTAGGCATTGGCAATGACGGGATGAAATTAGGCTGCTGGAAAAACCTGTTTAAAAGGCTTTACTATCACGCCAGCATATACACCGGCTGCCATGTAGGGGTCTTCGTTAGCCCACGCCGTGGCGGCATCCAGATCATCAAAATCAGCAACAATTAAACTGCCAGTAAACCCTTCACCGTCTGGGTTGGGGTTGGGGCCAGCCAATACCAACCGACCAGCTGCATTTAGTGCTTCTAAGCGGGCAATATGATCAGGACGGGCTGCCAAACGTTGGTCTAGGGAGTTGTCAACGTCCTGGGCAAAAAATGCAAATAACATAGTTAGTCTTCCTCTTTTTGTACAGACTCTGATTCTCGGGGCATGTATTTAGCCATATAAAAGCCCTGGGCAATAATAAACACCAGGGTTAAACCCAACATACCAAAGAGTTTGAAATCCACCCAGGTTGCTTCACTAAAGTTAAAGGCCACATAGATATTTACCAGCCCCATAAAGGCGAAGAACCCCACCCAGGCCATATTCAAGCTACGCCAAGCATGGCTTGGCAACTGTACACCGGATTCCATGATGCGCTGCACCACCGGCTTGTTGCCAATAAACTGGCTGCCCAAAAAAACGAGGGCAAATAACCAGTTGACGACAGTCGGCTTCCACTTAATAAAAATACCGTCCTGTAATAACACCGTCATGCCACCAAAAAACACCACCAGCACCAAGGTCGCCAGTTGCATCTTTTCTATCTTGCCGGTGGAATACTTGGTGTAGGCCATTTGTATAATGGTCGCCGGAATCAGTACTGCCGTTGCCATAACGATGTCGCCAGTCATCTTGTAAACCACAAAGAAGATGGCAATTGGGAAAAAGTCGAGAATTAGTTTCATAGCATTGAGTTTTACTTGTATCTTATAAATGTCTAACTAGACCAACGGGTCAATGGCTAGCATTGTAGCATGTCTGTCTGCTATTTTGCTCTGCCAAGGATGCCATATTTGGCGTAAATATTTGTCTTAGGATTGAATGCAACATGAGCCAGCTAGAGCAACTTCAAGAACAGTTTCATCACGTCTACCCAGTGCCAGTAAAATGGGGAGAAATGGACGCCTTCCAACATGTTAATAACGTCACCTATGTGCGCTACCTAGAAGACGGTCGGTTGGCCATATTTGAACAACTTGGTATGACCGAAGATTTAAAGGCCACCAATAAGGGGCCTATTTTTGCTAGCCTAAATTGTGATTTCCTCGCCCCGGTTACCTACCCAGACACCATGTTGGTAGCCAGCAATATCAAACAAACGGGGCCGAAGAAGATTGTCTTGGAGCAGGTCATTTACAGCGAGCAGCTAAACCAAGCGGTATTTAAAGCCACCAGCCTATGCATTTATTATGACTATGCAGACTTGCGCAGTTGTGAAGTCACCCCTAGCATTAGCACCGCCATCAACAGTTTATAAGCGCTTATGGCTATCAAACTTCACAGTTACAACATCGTCCGAGTAAAAGACGGTGACAGTATTATCAACTGCACCGTTATTAAGCTGTTTAAGGACTATGCCCAGATCAAGCTTGATGGCAAGCTCTTTCGCGTACCCTATCACATGATGGATAAGGTGGTGGGCCATGAGCTATTAATGCCAGAGGAATAGGATTGGCAGTGGGGTCTGACCTTTGGTCTGACCCCACTATCATTCCACAATACGTGGATTAGCCTGAATATAGTCATAGGCGCGATAGAACAACACCACGGACCAGGCGCCTATAACTGAGCCGAGGATACTCAGAACACCATTGCTAAAGGCGCTGGCACTGGAAGTGACATTGTCCAACATGAACATGCTGGGCACTAGGCCAATCACCATCATGGCTACCAGAGCAAAGAACAGGTCCCAGCCATAACCTTGAGTAAGGCGCCAGCTAGACTTTAAACTGGCCAAGGCGCCCTGCCCTTGCAGCAGCATAAAGTAGGGTGCCAAAAGCCAACGTACAAAGACAAAAATACCCGGCACAATCATCAGCATTAAACCTGCCACCACTCCAAATGCCATCATTATCTGCATCAAAAAGAAGGGCAAGAAGAAGCCTAGTGCACGTAGACTGCGCTGTGACCAACTCAGGTGCTGCTTAGCTAAAATACCCTGCACCAGCAAAATCAGACTTATTTGTAGAAATGCCTCAATAATTAAGATAAAAAACACATTGCCAGCCAAACTTTCTGGCATGGCACCGCTCGTTGGATCATAGGCATACCAACCGGCATTGATTAAATAGAGTTCTCTCACCAAGGCAATGGGTACCACTAGGGCCACTATGGCCCACCAATAGGTGCGACAAAAACTAAAACTGTCACGCAACCATTCGGACATTTCTTTTTTCCTTTACTGCTTTAACCGGTAACCGGTTTTAAAAATGTAACCAACTAAAGCCAGACAGATGGTCATAAACACCATCACCATCATCAGGCTAATGCCAACACCCACGTCAGAAATCTCGTAAAAACTCCAACGGAAACCGCTAATCAGATAGACCACGGGATTAAACAAGGTCACCGTTTGCCAGGCTTCGGGCAACATATCGATACTGTAAAAAGCGCCACCCAAAAATACCAGCGGCGTTACTACTAATAATGGGATCAATTGTAGCTTTTCAAAGCCATCGGCCCAAATTCCGATTAAAAAACCGAACAAACTAAAGGTAATACAGGTGAGTACCAAGAAGGCCAGCATCCACACAGGGTGGGCGATCTGCAAGGGCACAAAAAACCCAGCAGTGGCGAGGATAATCAAACCAATAACCAGGGACTTGCTAGCGGCCGCACACACGTAGCCAATGGTAGCCTCCCAGAATGACAAGGGCGCCGACAATAGCTCATAGATGGTGCCTGAAAAGCGCGGGAAATAGATGCCGAAGGAGCCGTTTGACAAGCTTTGCGTCATGATCGACAACATAATCAGGCCAGGCACAATAAATGCCCCGTAGGCAACCCCATCTACCTCCTGTATGCGCGAGCCGATGGCGCCACCAAAGACCACAAAATACAAGCTTGTGGATAACACGGGGGAGACAATACTTTGGGTAATGCTACGTTTTGTACGGGCTATTTCGAACTTATAGATGGCCCAGATTGCACGCCAATTCATGAGGCCTCCTGCAGTAGTTCAATGAAGATTTCTTCCAGAGAAGATTGCTGCGTGTGAATATCCAACACCTCAACCCCTGCCTCATGGATAGCGGACAACATGGCACCAACATCGAGTGTATCGTCATTACCGCGGTAATTAAGCAGCAACTGCAGCCCCTCCTTTGCCAAGACAAACCCGAGGGACGCCAAACTCTCGGGCACACAGCTAAGGGGCCCTTTTAAATCCACCAGTAATTGCTTTTGCCCCATGTTTTGCATCAAGGTGGTTTTATCTTCCACCAGCAACAGCTCACCACCGCGGATTATGCCAACGCGATCGGCAATGGCCTCAGCTTCTTCGATATAGTGCGTGGTTAACACCACGGTAACGCCCTGCTGACGCAGTTTTTCCACCATATTCCACATATCTTGACGCAGTGCCACATCTACCCCGGCGGTGGGTTCATCCAAGAACAATAGCTGAGGTTCATGCACCAGTGCTTTGGCAATCAACAAGCGGCGTTTCATACCACCGGACAAGGCCATAATGCGGGTATCTTTTTTATCCCACAAAGAGAGGTCTTTAAGGATTTGCTCAACCAAGGCAGGATTGGGTTTTAAACCAAATAATTCACGACTAAAGCACAAATTATCCCAGGGTGTTTCAAAGGCATCGGTTGTCAGCTCTTGCGGTACCAGACCCACCAAACCACGGGCTTGGCGATAATCACTAACATTGTCAAAACCATCCACCAGCACCTTGCCACTGGTGGCCGTAACAATGCCACAAATAATGGAAATCATGGTCGTCTTACCGGCACCATTAGGCCCCAGCAAGGCCAAGATTTCACCCTTGGCGACATCCAGATTCACATTGGACAAGGCCTGCTTACCACCCTTATAGGTCTTAGTTAAGCCTTGCACAGACAGCATAGGTTGCATGATAGTTTTCTCAAACGGGGAAAAGATGAAGAATAGCAGTTTGCCAGTCGGGTTAAAACCCGACCTACAAAAGCCAAGCCATTCTGCAGGAGATTGCTACACCGCTACGCGGTTCGCAATGACGCGCAATCTAGCACAAAAAAAGCCGAGCAGTAGCTCGGCTTCTCAAATGCTTTAACAGGGCATTTTGGGTCTTGAGGCGTAGCGAGCGAAGGTTTATCAAGGCGAAATTGGTTGTGGAAGCGCAGCGTACAAAAAGTACGTGAGCATTGCACAGCCAATTTCAACGCCGAGAAACCGAGCGCAGTAGCCTCAAGGGCAAAAATTACATCATGCCGCCCATGCCGCCCATACCTCCCATATCAGGCATGCCAGCACCGGCACCACCTTCTGGAGCAGGCTCATCAGCAACCATGCATTCTGTGGTGATCATCAGACCAGCAACAGAAGCGGCAGCTTGTAGAGCAGAGCGAGTTACCTTGGCTGGGTCAAGAATACCCATTTCCAGCATGTCGCCGTATACGCCAGTACCGGCGTTGTAACCGAAGTTGCCTTCACCAGCCTTCACCTTGTCTACCACAACGGAGGCTTCGTCACCGGCGTTAGCCGTGATTTGACGCATGGGTGCTTCCATGGCTTTCAGGGCCAACTTGATACCAACTGTCTGATCAGCGTTGTCGCCTTCTAGGCCGTCAACCTTGGCTAGGGCACGAATTAGCGCTACGCCACCACCAGGCACCACGCCTTCTTCTACGGCAGCACGGGTGGAGTGCAGAGCGTCTTCAACACGCATCTTCTTCTCTTTCATTTCTACTTCAGTAGCCGCACCAACCTTGATTACCGCAACACCGCCAGCCAACTTGGCAACACGCTCTTGCAACTTCTCACGATCGTAATCAGAGGAAGTATCCGCCATCTGTGCACGGATAGCAGTAACACGGCCTTCGATGTTTTCAGCAGCACCGATGCCATCAATGATGGTGGTGTTTTCTTTGCTCATCTGTACGCGCTTGGCTTGGCCTAGCATTTCGATAGTAGCTGTTTCTAGAGACAGGCCTACTTCTTCGGAGATCACAGTACCGCCTGTTAGGATAGCGATGTCTTCTAGCATGGCCTTACGACGATCACCGAAACCAGGTGCCTTAACCGCACATACCTTAACGATACCGCGCATGTTGTTCACAACTAGCGTAGCCAGGGCTTCGCCTTCTACGTCTTCAGCGATGATCAGTAGTGGGCGAGAGGACTTGGCAACGGCTTCCAAGGTTGGTAGCAGGTCACGGATGTTAGAGATCTTCTTGTCTACCAACAACAGGAATGGGCTTTCCAGTTCGGCAGTCATGTTGTCTTGGTTGGTTACGAAGTAAGGAGACAGGTAACCACGGTCGAACTGCATACCTTCTACAACGTCCAGTTCGTCCTGCAAAGAAGTACCTTCTTCAACAGTGATAACACCTTCTTTACCTACTTTTTCCATGGCTTCAGCAATGATAGTACCCACGGTAACATCAGAGTTTGCAGAGATAGTGCCTACCTGAGCAACGGCGTTGGAATCAGTACAAGGGGTAGCCATAGCAACCACTTCTTCAACCACGGCAGCGGCAGCCTTGTCGATACCGCGCTTCAGGTCCATTGGGTTCATGCCAGCGGCAACGGCCTTCAGACCTTCGTTAACAATGGCTTGGGCCAGTACAGTAGCTGTAGTGGTACCGTCACCAGCAACGTCGTTGGCTTGGGAAGCAACTTCCTTAACCATCTGTGCGCCCATGTTTTCAAACTTGTCAGTCAATTCAATTTCTTTGGCAACGGAGACACCGTCTTTGGTTACCGTTGGAGAACCAAAAGACTTTTCCAAAACTACGTTACGGCCTTTTGGACCTAGCGTGGTTTTTACAGCGTCAGCCAGAACGTTTACACCGCGAGCCATACGGCTACGAGCGGAATCACCAAATAGTACTTCTTTAGCAGTCATTTTTTTAAATCCTGTGAAAATGTTGGGCAGTTAATTCAACGCCCGGAATAAAATCTGAAATTAAGACTCGATTACGCCGTAAATTTCGCCTTCGCTCATGATCAGCAGCTCTTCGCCGTTGATCTTCACGGTGTTGTTACCGGCAAACTGACCGAACAGAACGATATCGCCTGCTTTAACACTCATGGCTTGCAGTTCACCATTGCTAGTTACTCGGCCTGGGCCAACGGCAACAACTTCACCTTGGTTTGGCTTCTCAGCAGCACTGCCTGGCAGTACGATACCACCAGCACTAGTTGCTTCTTCTTCTTGGCGACGAATAACAACACGATCGTGTAAAGGACGGATGCTCATTTCGCTTTTACTCCTAAAATGTTTGCTTTGCTTCGTGGGTGAAGCGGTTTGTTATGTGATTCTCACCTGCACCTTGGCAAATTCGTTATACCAAGATCAATGAGTCTGTTTTGCTAGATAAGGGGTGAATAAGGCTTTTCAATGGTAGTCACAGAAAAAAAATGTTTTTTTTTTGCATTTAACTACCAAAGTCGCATAAAAACGCCATTAAAATAGGAGCCGAAGCTCCTTTTTTGGTTTATTTAAGTTTGTCTTTATCATTTGTATCATGGGTCTCGAATTCACCCTCAATGACACTGGAATCTCGCCTTGAAGCGTCACCGGCACCACCAAAGGGCCCTTGGTGAAAGCCGCTCTGAGCAAATCCTTGGCTAAAACCAGACCTGCCCATTACCACCATGCGACTCTTTAAAGCGCCCGCCATCCATGCACGGGTAAAGGGTATCAAACACATAAAGCCAAAGGCGTCGGTGATAAATCCCGGCGTTAACAACAGGGCGCCACCAATGGCTAAAAAAATACCTTCTACCATTTCTTGGGCAGGAATCTGGCCAGACTGCATGCGCCAGTTAGCGCGATTAAGGGTTGCCAAACCCTGGACGCGCAGCATATTGATACCGATAAACGCGGTTAATACCACTAGACCAATGGTCCACAAGGCACCAATCATTGAGCCCACCTGAATCAGCACGGTGATTTCGATTAACGGCACCACAATAAATAGTAAAAAAAGAAAACGCATGGTTGTTTCATTCCTCTAAGTAGTTGCTCTACTATATGGGGGCAGCGTAAGAGAATCAAATACCCTAACCTGGCGCGTACAGTAAAGATAGGTAAAGCAGCCATGACCAATGCAGCACCAAATGAGCGCGAACTAGCTCGCTTACAACTCTATCAAACCATTGCCGCCATCCCTGAAGGAAAGGTGGCTACTTATGGGCAACTTGCCATGTTAGCCGGTCAAGCCGGGGCCGCTCGCTGGGTTGGCTCCTGCCTGCGCAAGCTGCCACCGGATAGCAAACTACCTTGGCAACGGGTGCTTCGCGCTGGTGGCAAGCTGGCCTTTCCGGAAAACTCAGCAGCCTATTGGCGCCAACGTCATCTTTTAGAAAGCGAAGGCGTGCTTTTACAGAACCATAAGGTTAATATGCGTCGTTTCCAATGGCAGCCATAACCTTATGAAAGCATCTTTACCACCTACTCTGGCCTTTCTTGCATTACTGATATTGGGCACCATCTGGGGTGGCAGCATACTTATATCAAAGCACGTAATGACTGGCGGGCATCATCCACTTGGCCTTATTTTCTGGCAGCTGGTGTTCGGTGCCGTGACCTTAAGTGGCTACTCGTGGTGGCGTAACAAACCCTTACCAATGAGCAGGCGCAGCTTGTGGTATTACGCCATGGTGGCCATCATCGGCACCTTAATACCTAACAGCTTCTCCTATCTGGTCGCGGCAAAACTCCCCGCTGGTTTAATCGCCATTGGGCTGGCCACGGTACCCATGTTCGCCCTTATCATAGCCTTGCTAATTCGCAGTGAACAGCCACAAGCAGGCCGGCTTTTGGGCATAGGCCTAGGTGCCTTGGCCATGCTATTGCTGTTAGGCCCAGATGCCGCCCTACCGGATACGGGTCTGTTCCTTTACATGCTGCTCGCCTTGGTAGCCCCCTTCTGCTATGGCATTGAAGGCAACTACATAGATCGCCGTGCACCGGTCAATATGGATGCCATTCACACCCTGCAGGGCGCATCCATTGTGGGCATATTTATACTCGCACCGGTGGTGATGGCGACGGATACCTGGGTAGCATTAAATGTACAGTGGAGCAGTGTTGAGTGGGCCCTGCTAGCCAATAGTTTTTTGCATGTTGTCACCTATAGCTCTTACATCTGGCTAGTTGGCCGTACAGGTGCGGTATTTGCTAGTCAGGTGGCCTACATAGTCACCCTCGCAGGGGTATTCTTGGGCATGTTGATACTGGGCGAAAGCCACCACATGCTGGTATGGCTGGCACTGGCTCTGATGTTGCTGGGCTTGGCTCTGGTACAGCCGCGCAAGGCAGAAGCACAAAAGGGCTGATAAAATTAGAGGGCAGACCTAAGCGCTGCCTGCCCCGTGGTGACCGAAGGGGCGCTTGGGCTACCCCGTATGAAGTGCGCTTAATCGCGGAAGTTCTGATACTGCAATGGCAGTTCTAGGTCTGCTTCTTTCAACATGGCAATCACCTGCTGGAGGTCATCACGTTTTTTACCCGTCACACGCACCTGCTCGCCTTGTACTTGTGATTGTACTTTCATCTTCTTGTCTTTGATCATTTTGACGATTTTCTTCGCCAATTCTTTATCCAAACCAGAACGTAACAACACCTGTTGGCGACAACGCAAGTTGGATTCTTCTATGTCCTTTAGCTCTAGGCACTTGATATCGATACCGCGCTTGACCAACTTTTCCTGCAAAATAAGTAACATTTGCTGCAGCTGGAAATCCACCTCAGCATGCATGATGACAAAACCATCACCTGTCTCAAACTTGGCATCGACGCCTTTAAAATCATAACGGGTAGTCACTTCACGATTAGCCTGATCGACGGCATTGGTGACTTCATGCATATCCAGTTCGGAAACCACATCAAAAGATGGCATGTTTAATCTCCTTTGTTAAAATATGGGACGATTCTACCCTATGCTTGCGGAAGACAGTAGCCTATGCAACCCAACAAAGCACAATCCTGGTACATTCTTGGTGCTGGCGCAATTGGTGGCCTGTGGGCACATATATTAAAAAACTGGGGATTTGAGGTCACCATTCTCTGTCGTAATGAAGCACAACACCTGCTGCTGCAAGAACAGGGATTAAGCGTCACCATCAAGGGTATAGAGCAGACTAGTCGGCCGCGCAGTCTATTTCCAGGTCAAGCTAATAGGCAACACCAAGACAGCATTGGCAACCTGTTGGTGTGCACCAAAACCTATGCCACCTTGGCTGCCCTTGAACCATGGCAAAGCTTGCTCCACCCGCAGGTCAATATGCTGCTCCTGCAAAATGGCATGGGCACGGCGCAACTGGTACAGGGGCAATACCCGCAAGCCAACATCTATTGCGCTACCACCACCGATGGTGCCTGGCGTCAAGGCCCTTGGCAGCTCACCCGTGCTGGCCATGGCGAGACCTTTATGGGTGCTTTTAGTCATCACCTATCACGCTCTTCTGTGGCAGAAATCATGCAACCCTTGTTAGCCGCCAGCCAAGTCCACAAGCATGAACTTGCTATCACTTGGCACACGGATATCATTACCCCATTGTGGCACAAGCTTGCCATCAATAGTGCCATCAATGGCCTAACCGCTATCTATCACCTCACCAATGGCGAATTAATTGAGCATTCACAGGCACGCCCTAGATTAGAGCAACTGTGTCGTGAAACAGAAGATGTCATGAGTCGCTGTCACATTACCCCCATTAGCCAAGGGCTGTTAAAACAGGCCCTAAGGGTTGCGCAACAAACAGCGGACAACAAATCATCCACCTTGCAAGATTGTTTAGCGGGTAGGCCCACCGAGATTGATGCCATTAATGGTTTTATCATTCAACAAGGTGCTATGCTGCATCTACCCTGTGCTGCGCACAAACAACTCATCGACGATTTACGCAAGCAGTACACGCAAGCCCAGCTATTATTATAGTAGGGCTATCTAGAATGGTCTAAACCAGTGCCACAACTAAGCTAAAGCTAGTTACCACACCAAGAAAGTCATAAAAGCGTTTGTTTTGATAGTAGCGATCAATGGCGATCAACTTGCCTATTTCAGCAAACAAGGTGAAGAGCAACAACACGGCGACAATCACAACACAGGATGTGGAGGCCGCCAAACTGAAACCTAGGGCATTTAAAGCAATTGCCAAAATGGCTACTGCCAGGGCCAAGCGCTTAAATCCACAGATAGCAAGCATGAGTAAGACACTCATTTTCACCATCCATACAAGGTTGCCATGGGATTGTAACCACGCATCCATAGACAACTGGATTTGCGGGTTAAATAACAGTGTGACGATGAGCAAAAACAAGGCGCAATAGAGAATTCGCAATGGAGTGAGCAGTGTATTTTGAAAACGCAATACCAGGTACATGACCTAAAGTCTCTAAGCCGTTGGGGCAGTTGAAATCCGCTGCAATTAAAAGTAAGCTAGGTCCGTGCTCTGTAAAATATTATACTGGATTTTTTGCTACATAAGCAAAGCACAAAATGCACTAAATTAATAAGCTGGTATACGAATTGCCAACCTGTTATAAACATTGTGTAACTTTCGCATTATATTCGCATTATAATAGTACCGCTAAATACAGGCACATCACTCAAGGAGATAGATACCGTGAATGACTACCTAGACGAAAAGGACCGTCGTATTATTGCTATCCTACAAAAGGATGGCCGTGCCAGTGTCGCTGACATGGCAAAAGAACTTAGCCTAACGCGCGCGACGGTGAGTAAACGCATGGACCGCTTGGTTGAAGCAGGGGTGATTAGCGGATTCACGGCGGTACTGCGCAAGGACGCTTTCAACAGCAAAATCCGCGGTTGGGTAACCATACGCTCCTTTGCTACCAAAGAGGAAAAGGCCATTACCAAAATGAAGCTGATTCCCGAAATCGCCAAAATCTATACCACCAATGGCAAATGGGATATAGCCGCAGAGATTCAAGCCGAAGACTTGGAAAGCTTTGACGCCGCCCTCTCCCGCTTACGGGCTATTGACGGTATTGAAGAAACCGAAACCAGCTTATTGCTAAGTTCGCGCATCGGCAAGTAACCACCTAATTTAGGGGTCAGACCCTATAGGGTCTGACCCCAAAGTGCCAAGTGTGTTTACATGACTAGGTGGCGGATATCACCTAGCACCTTACCAAGGTAAGCAGTAAAGCGCGCTGCATCGGCACCATTAATGGCACGATGATCATAGGACAGGCTCAAAGGCATCATCAGACGGGGTTCAAACTCACTACCATTCCAACGTGGCTGCATATCGGCCTTGGAGACACCCAAAATAGCAACCTCTGGGGTGTTGACGATTGGCGTAAAGGCCGTACCACCAATGCTACCTAAGCTAGAAATGGTAAAACAACCACCCTGCATATCAGCCGGCATTAGCTTCTTGTCTTTCGCTTTGGCGCCCATTTCGATGACTTCAGCGGACAATTGCCAAATGGACTTCTTGTCCACATCACGCAATACCGGTACCACCAGGCCAGCTGGGGTGTCCACGGCCACACCAATATTCACATAGTGCTTTTGAATGAGATGTTCGCCATCATTGTCTAAGGAAACGTTGAACTGTGGAAATTTACGCAATGCCATGGCACAAGCTTTGAGCATGAATGGCAGTGGGGTGACCTTGGTGCCACGCTTTTCTGCTTCGGCTTTTAAGCCCTTACGGAAGGCTTCCAGTTCAGTAATATCGGCATGATCAAACTGGGTGACATGAGGCACATTCAGCCAGCTACGGGTCATGTTCTGCGCCGTGAGCTTGTGAATCTTGCTCATTTTAACCTTTTCAACTTCGCCAAATTGGCTGAAATCAATGGCTGGTGGCTGTTCAATCACCGCACCACTAGCGGCGGGCGCCACAGGTTGTGCCAAGCGCTGTTTAATATAGGCATGCACGTCATCTTTGAGAATACGACCCTTAGGCCCAGTGCCAGTAACCTGGCTCAAATCGGCACCCAATTCACGTGCCAACATACGTACAGCAGGGCCAGCATGGACCTTGCCGCCCGCACTTGCTGCAGGTGCCGCAGGTGTTGCCACGGGTGTAGCTGGTGCAGTAGGCGCTGGTGCTGGTGCGTTTTCTGTAGCCGCAACTGGCGTTTCTGCAACAGGAGCCGCCACCGGCGCACTGACTGTGCCTTGAATGACAGCCATCAGATCGCCTTGGCTTACCTTGCTGCCTTCACTGACTTTTAAACTAACAACCTTACCTGCTGCTGAGGCAGGAATTTCCATGGAGGCTTTATCGGTTTCCACCACCACAATGGTGTCACCTTCTGCCACCTCATCGCCTTCGGCAACGGCTAGTTCAATGATTTCTACGTCGCTAGCGCCACCCAAATCTGGCACCAACATATCAATTTCGGCACTGGCTACAGGCGCTGACTCGGCAACGGTTTCGGCAACCACGGGGGCTATGTCTACTGCAGGTTCGGCTGCCGTCATTGGTTCTTCTTCAGCCACAGGCGCTGCTTTAGCCACAGGCTCAGCAGCGCTATCTTCGGCTTCCATATCAGCTAACAGGTCACCGACATTGCAGGTGCTGCCTTCACTAACGTGGAAAGCCTTCACAACTCCAGCTTGTGGAGCAGGTATTTCCATGGATGCCTTGTCGGTTTCCAAGACAATCAGAGAATCTCCTTCGGCAACAGTGTCACCAGGTGCTACGCACAATTCGATAACTTCAACATCGTTGGCGCCACCAAGATCAGGAATGGTTATTTGTGTAATGCTCATGCTTCAGTCCTCCTACGGCGCTTAAAGTAAAACCGGATCGGTTTTATTAGCGTCAATGTTGAACTTCTTAATGGCCTTAGTTACCTCAGCAGGTTTAATAACCCCATCTTCGGCTAGGGCCTTCAAGGCAGCCACCACAATGTAATAACGATTCACTTCAAAAAATTCACGTAACTTAGCGCGGCTATCACTACGGCCAAAGCCATCGGTACCCAACACCTTGTAGTTGGCTGGAACAACTTCACGGATTTGCTCGGCATATGCTTTCACATAGTCCGTAGCGGCAACTACAGGACCTGTGCGCCCAGCCAAACACTCCTCTACATAGCTCTGTCGCGGTGCCGCTTCTGGATGCAATATATTCCAACGCGTGGCAGCCTGGGCATCACGGCCTAGTTCGTTAAAGCTAGTGGCGCTCCATATATCAGCGCCAATGCTAAATTCCTCAGCCAAGATCTGCGCTGCCGCTTCGACTTCGCGCAATATGGTACCTGAACCCAGCAACTGCACACGTTTCTTGGTGCGAGGCTTCACTTCATTGAGCAGGTACATGCCCTTAATGATGCCTGCCTCACAACCGTGTGGCATTTCCGGCTGCACATAATTCTCGTTCATCACAGTAATGTAATAGAACTTATTTTCCTTGTCCTGATACATGCGACGCATGCCATCCTGGATAATCACCGTCAACTCATATGCATAGGTTGGGTCATAGGTGATACAGTTAGGCACCAAATTAGCCATCACATGAGAGTGACCGTCCTGGTGCTGCAGGCCCTCGCCATTGAGGGTAGTACGTCCAGCGGTACCGCCAATCAAGAATCCACGAGCCTGACTATCGCCCGCTGCCCAAGCCAAGTCTCCGACCCGCTGAAAACCAAACATGGAATAGAAGATATAGAAGGGAATCATGGGGTAGTTGTTGTTGCTGTACGAGGTTGCACAGGCCAACCACGCCGACATGGCACCGGATTCGTTAATACCTTCTTCCAGAATTTGCCCGGCCTGATCTTCTCGGTAATACATAATCTGATCGGCATCATGGGGCGTATACTTTTGCCCTTCGGCGGTATAAATACCAAGCTGACGGAACATGCCTTCCATACCAAAGGTACGTGCTTCATCAGGAATAATCGGTACGATACGTTGACCGATTTGCTTATCCTTAACCAGACTGCTTAGGGTACGTACGAAGGACATGGTGGTGGAGATTTCGCGCTTACCACTGGATTTTAACTGGCCACTTAAGGCATCCAACTTAGGGATATCCAAGGCATTAAAATCAGCCCGACGGGCTGGGAAAACACCACCTAACGCATCACGTCGGGCACGCATGTACTTCATTTCTGGCGAATCTTCATGGGGACGGAAATAAGGCACAGACTTAAGCTGATCATCATTGAGCGGAATGCTGAAACGGTCACGGAAAGACTTCATGTCTTCTAGGTCTAGCTTCTTTAGCGAGTGTGTAGGGTTCTTGGCTTCACCAGATTTACCCATGCCGTAGCCTTTCACCGTTTGTGCCAAGATAACCGTGGGCTTACCGGTGGTATTGACGGCTTCGTGATAGGCAGCATACACCTTGTAAGGGTCGTGGCCACCACGATTGAGGTTCATGATATCGTCGTCACTTAGGTGGGCGACCATGTCTAGCAGTTCTGGGTATTTACCAAAGAAATGTTCGCGCGTATAAGCACCGCCCATGGCCTTGTAGTTTTGTAATTCGCCATCAACCACTTCGTTCATGCGCTGCTGCAGTAGACCCTTATCATCTTTCTCAAATAGCGCGTCCCAATGACGGCCCCACATGACCTTGATAACATTCCAGCCAGCACCCTTAAAGATGCCTTCCAGCTCCTGTACGACCTTGCCGTTACCACGTACCGGGCCATCTAAACGCTGCAGGTTACAGTTAACCACAAAGATCAAGTTGTCCAACTTTTCCCGACCGGCTAGGGAAATACAACCCAAGGTTTCTGGCTCATCCGTTTCACCGTCACCCAAGAAAGCCCAAACCTTTCGATCACCATTATCAACCAACTTACGGTTTTGCTGGTAGCGCATAATATGAGCTTGATGGATAGCTTGAATAGGTCCCAGTCCCATGGAAACCGTAGGGAACTGCCAATAATCAGGCATCAGCCAAGGATGTGGGTAAGAAGAAAGACCATGACCGTCAACTTCGCGCCGGAAACTATCCATTTGCGCATCGGTGAAACGCCCTTCTAAATAGGAGCGCGCATAAATACCGGGGGAAATATGACCCTGGAAAAATACCAGGTCACCTTCTTGCTTTTCAGATGTGCCGCGGAAGAAATAGTTAAAGCCAATATCATAGAGGGTGGCCGATGATGAGAAGCTGGAAATATGACCGCCCAATTCATCGTTATTGTCATTGGCACGCATGACCATGGCCATGGCATTCCAGCGGATCAAAGAACGAATACGGCGCTCCATGAATAGGTCGCCAGGCATACGCTGTTCGTCTTTTGGTAAAATGGTGTTGACGTAAGGGGTAGTCAGGGCGCATTCGTTTTCGGCCCCTTCAGCACGGGCTTTGTCGCCCAGCTTTGCTAGTATGTAGCGGGCTCGATCGGCCCCTTCGTTCTTGATGACAGACTCTAAAGCATCTAGCCATTCTTGTGTTTCGATAGGATCGATATCAGTCGTGGAGCTCACACACTTCTCCTGCATATTTTCACCGCAGGGTAACTGCGGACTAGTTGGCTTTTCCTGGTCCCTTATGGAGACCAGCCGTCGGCAAAAGCAGCTATAT
>JAERSU010000280.1 GCA_016845445.1 Oceanospirillaceae bacterium
GTTATGCCCTGCAAGGTAATCGGGAACACAGTCTACGCCCCCTAGATAAGCTACAGCGCCTGTATCCTAAAGCTTGGTTACAGGCCACTCAGGATATCACTGAACGATGCCACTTCTGCCTTTCCGAGCTCAGTTATGAGTATCCTGCAGAGCTTGTGCCAAGCGGCTTTAATGCCAATAGCTATTTACGTCATCTGGTGGAACAGGGTAAGCAGCAACGCTTTCCCGGCGGCGTGCCAGGCCATATAAACCAGACCATCGAAAAAGAACTGACATTGATTGCTGAGCAAGACTACGCGCATTTTTTTCTCACCATCCATGACCTAGTCTGCTTTGCCCAACAACAACAGATTCTCTATCAGGGCCGTGGCTCAGCAGCCAACTCTATTGTTTGTTATTGCCTGCAAATTACCGCCGTAGACCCACGCCAGATCGACGTATTATTTGAGCGATTCATCTCCAAGGAGCGGGCCGAGCCACCCGATATCGACGTGGACTTTGAGCATCAGCGCCGGGAAGAAGTGATTCAGTATATCTATCGCAAATACGGCCGTCAGCGCGCTGCTCTCGCCGCCACAGTGATCACCTACCGCTTTAAGAGTGCCGTGCGGGATGTGGGCAAGGCTCTGGGTATCCCCCTACCCCAACTGGAGCTGTTTATTAAAAACGTTGATCGCCGCGATCGCAGCCAAAGCTGGGCCGAACAGCTGGCCCAACTAGGCCTAGATCGGCATAGTCATTTGGGACAGCGCTTCTTACAACTCATCAACGAGATCCTCGGCTTTCCCCGCCACCTCTCGCAACACGTTGGTGGTTTTGTCATTAGTGCTGGCCCACTGTCAGAGCTAGTACCAACAGAAAACGCTGCCATGTCCGAACGCACGGTGATTCAATGGGACAAGGACGATTTAGAAAGCCTATCCCTGCTGAAAGTGGATGTGCTAGCCCTAGGCATGCTCAGTGCCATTCGGCAGGCTTTGCAAATGATCAAACGTCATCATAATCGCGATCTACAGCTGGCTGACATCACCCGCATGGGCGATGATCACAAGGTGTATAACAGCCTGCAAGAAGGCGACAGCGTCGGCGTTTTTCAAATTGAATCCCGCGCTCAAATGAGTATGCTGCCGCGCCTACGCCCGGCCTGCTTCTATGACCTAGTCGTACAAATCGCCATAGTGCGACCAGGCCCCATTCAAGGAGATATGGTGCATCCTTATTTAAAACGCCGTGCAGGCAAGGAAGCCGTAAGCTATCCCTCCAAGGAGGTAGAGGGCGTGCTCGCTCGCACCATGGGGGTACCCATTTTCCAAGAACAGGTCATTAAATTAGCCATGGTGGCAGCCGGCTTTAGCGGCGGTGAAGCCGACCAACTACGCCGCGCCATGGCTAGCTGGAAGCGTCACGGCCAACTGCAGAAGTTCCAACAGAAGCTGATCGACGGCATGGTTGCCAGAGGCTATAGAAGTGACTTTGCCGAACGCCTTTATCAGCAAATCCTGGGCTTTGGCGAATATGGCTTTCCCGAGTCCCACTCGGCTAGTTTTGCTGTTTTAGCCTATGTTTCAGCCTGGATTAAATACTACTACCCGGAAGTCTTCTACTGCTCCTTGTTAAACAGCCAGCCCATGGGTTTCTATAGCCCTTCACAACTGCTGCAAGATGCCCAGCGCCATGGCGTTAAAGTGCTGCCTGCCTGTATTAATCACAGCCAATGGCAGCATCAACTAGAGAGCCTGCCAGAAGCAGGCCTAGCTCTACGCTTGGGTCTGCGCCAGATCAAGGGTTTACGTCAGGACAACATAGAGCAGCTAATTGCACAACGCCCAAACACCGGCTTTCAGCAGCTACGCCAATTACAAACCTCTGACTTACCCAGCCATCAATTACAAGCCTTAGCCTCGGCCAATGCTTTACAGGCCATCACTGGTCATCGTTACCAGGCTCGCTGGCAGCTATTGGACAATGAGCATCACATGCCCTTGTTCAAGCAACTACAAGTTAACGAAGATCACCAGCTAGCTGCCCCCAATGCTTTAGACGAGCTAACAGAGGATTACAGCAGCATGCGCTTAAGCCTAGGGCAACACCCTATTGCCCTACTGCGCCAAGCAGGCTTTTTGAGCGGCACCCGCACCGCCAGTGACTTGCAAACAATACGCCACCAGGCCCCTGTCACCATAGCGGGCCTAGTTACCGGCCGCCAACGCCCAGGCACCGCCTCCGGAGTCACCTTTATCACTCTGGAAGACGAAACCGGCAATACCAATCTGGTAGTCTGGCAAGGCACCGCCCGCGCGCAAAAACAAGCTTACTTACAAGCCCGCATCTTAAAGGTAAAAGGTATTCTCGAACGTGATCCTGACAGTCAGGTTATTCACGTTATCGCCGGCCGCATGATTGACTGCAGCCACCTCATGGAAAGCCTCAGAGTCAGCTCGCGAGATTTTCATTAGCAAACAGCAAAAGGGCAAAATCAAGCTAAGCTAACTAATAAGCAACAACTTTACCAATGATATCAATATTGATACTATTCTTATGGAAAAGAAAATACTCAAACTGCTAGCACAAGCCAAGCATAGCCCGCACCAGTTGCGCTATGTGGATTTACAAAGAATTTGCCAATACTACTTCGGTAAACCAAGACAAAATAGTGGCAGTCATTGTATTTATAGGACGCCTTGGGCAGGGGATCCACGCATAAACATCCAGAACCACAAGGGCATGGCAAAAGCCTATCAAGTGAAACAAGTTCTGCAGGCTATATATAAATTGGAGCAGATTAATGAACAATCTCAATGATCGATACACATACCGTATCACTTGGTCAGATGAAGATCAGGAATTTATTGGTCTGTGTGCCGAATTTGGCAGCCTGAGCTGGCTAGCAGAAACACCTGAAGCAGCACTAGCAGGTATAAGAGATGTTATCGCTACAGCTATAGCAGACATGCAAGCAAATAACGAAGTCGCACCTCAACCCCTTAGCAGTCGCCAATACAGCGGTAAATTTATGGTTCGCGTACCACCGGAGTTACACCAAAAATTAACCCTACAAGCTGCCGAATCAGGCATCAGCCTGAATCGCCTAGCTAGTGCTAAATTGGCAACTTAAGCTCACCAATATTTACTTAACGCCAATGCAAATTTATCCAGATCCTTATACTGCTGCAAAGCAACGGGCATTGCACTGATGGCTTGAGCTAAGGCCGGCAAAGCACCGGGCACCTGTTGTAATTCACCAAGCTCATACACATACACTCGAATAGCAAACACAATGGCCCCAGTGTGGGGCAAGCGCCTTAGACTTTGACGCTCCATGCGGTAAAAGACGGGCGCATCCACTCCTAGGGGCTCAGGCAGAGAACCAGGCATCATATCCAATTGAGGTGCGCCCTGTAGGGACCAATTGCTTCTTTCTACCACCTGCCCAGGTGCCACATTGGCCAAAAAACGATCTATCTGTGGGGTGAGCTGCTCGTGAATACCTGGCACCGGATCATGGATCTGGGTCATGGGCCGGCCAAGTTTTTCCAGCAGATGCCACGCACTAGGGCTACAAAGACTCGCCGCCGTTAAAGCATACTTATTACCGACAGCAGCCAAGGGCTGCATGAGCAGCAGGTCATCGGCTACCCATAGGGATGTTTGCCACAACACATCCTGCTCGTCTGCTGCTGGCACACGCAGGTGCAAACCACTGGGCAGATGCACCAGATCATCGCCTATGGCCGCATACACTTGGTTATGATCATCGAGCAAATGGTTAAACAACAAGTCCTGCAGTTCTGTTTGCGCTGGCTGAGATTCTGGCATAGAGGCCAACACCCGCCGGCCATAAGTCTCGCGTATTTGGCACTTATGCCGATAGAAGGGTTCAAGATCCACACAGGCTTCCAGCCATTGCTGCTCTGGTACCACCTGCATGCCCATTTGCATGACACTGTTATCACGCATATGAGGCAAGCTCTGCGGTAGCGGATAATTAATCATTATCACTGCCTACCAAAGCATGCTTCTTCAGCAGCCCGCGCAGTTGATGATAACTCAAGCCAAGAGCATGGGCTGTGCGACTCTGATGATAATGGTTAGTTTCAAGGGCGGCATTTAAAAGCTGTTTTTCAAAGGCCATAACCTGCTGTTTCAAGGGTTGAGACAAGTCCACGGGGTGTTCTACTGCTACTTGTTCGGCCTCCTCGACACAGGTAGATATATCGCCAAATGGATTGCCCAAGACATCAAAATAAATGTCCTTAATTTCTGCCTCCCCATCGTCACTACGGGCTAACGAACGCTCTACCACATTACGCAACTCACGCACATTACCAGGCCAAGCATAGGCCAATAAACGCTGCTCAGCAGTCGCCGAAAAACCACAAAACTCAGACCAACCAAGCTCATGGCTCATACGCCAAGCAAAGTGTTGAGCCAATTCCAACACATCATGCTGACGGTAGCGCAGAGGGGGCACATGCACCACATCAAAACTTAGACGATCGAGCAAATCAGCGCGAAATTCACCCGCCTCAACCATGGCCTGAACATCCGCATTGGTTGAGCCAATCACCCGCACATCCACCTGCACACTTTGCTGGCCACCCACTCGCTCAAACAAGCCGTATTCCAACACCCGCAAAAGTTTTTCCTGCAAACGCAACGACATGGTGCCCAGTTCATCCAACACCAGGGTGCCGTCATTTGCCTGCTCGAACTTACCCTTATGCTGTTTATTAGCGCCAGTAAAGGCACCAGCTTCATGACCAAAAAGCTCGCTATCGAGCAGATTCTCATTTAAGGCGGCGCAATTGACCTGCACCAGAGGTCCCTGCCAACGACTGGATAGAAAGTGCAATCGCTGGGCAATCAGTTCCTTACCAGTACCCCGCTCACCCAACACCAGTATTGGACGCTCTAAAGGGCGTCCAATACTGGTGTTGGGTGAGCGGGGTACTGGT
>JAERSU010000281.1 GCA_016845445.1 Oceanospirillaceae bacterium
AGCCAAAGTTCTGCGTACGGGTTCCAGGTAGCTTAAAGGTGAAATTGGAATGGCGCTGTTAATTAAGTCTTTAGGTAATTCATCATTGATACTAGGCCAATCAGTGGCCATTAACATTTGTGTGATATGGCCACCTGCAGAATGTCCCATGACGGTAAAACGGGCCTTATCAATACTCAAATCAGCGGCATGCAGATATAAGTAGACTAGCGCTTCACGGGCCTGTTGACTGATTTGAGTTATGCTCACATTAGGACAGAGATCATAGCCAACCACGGCAACGTTTACGCCTGCAGACACGAAAGGCTGGGCCAGAAAACTGTAAATTGATTTATCTCCTCGTTGCCAATAGCCACCGTGAAAGTAAATCAAGGTTGACGCCTTAGCATTCTGGCAATGAAAAAAATCGAGCCGTTGACGATCACCCTGACCATAGCGAATGTCCAGTTGCGGAGACAATTCTGCCCGACATGCGGCGCTGCGAGTTTGCCAGTCAGGAATGACGGTGAGCTCGTAATCAGGTCGCCCAGCGCGCAGATTATATTGAGCATCAAACTCCTCATCTGTGAAACGCTGGTGATAACTAAGTGGGTCTCTCATGTTGTTCATTAGAAATCCTATATTATTATTTTGCTTATAAAACACCTTCTGATGCACAGGCATTTTCTAGGGCTTGCCATTCAGTTGGATTGGTACCAAAAAAACGCATGACATGCTGTTGGTATGCTGGACGTTGGCATAAACGTTGATACCAGGCTTCTAAATGAGGTAGGTTAGGACGCTCGACATCGACATTAAAGTAGCGATAGGTAACACAACCTAAAGGAATGTCACCCATGGTGAAATGCTCCCCAGCCACATAATCTTGTTGGCTCAGATGGCTATCTAACAAGCTAAGGGTTTTTGCTGCCTGATCTCTAAGGCTGTTGATCTTGCTTAGGTCTCGCGCTTCTGGTTGAGTGCGCACAGTAGCAAAGAACAGCTGAATAACTGGCGGGAATGCCAAACTAGCAGACCATTCCATCCATTGGTCTGCCAATGCCCGAGTTTTGCTATCCTTAGGCCACAGTTCTCCTGCGCTATACTGGGAACATAGATAACGCACGATGGCGTGACTTTCCCACAGACTGAAGTCACCATCACGTATGGCAGGGATCATACGATTAGGATTAATGGTTTGGTAATCATCGGTATCTAGTTTGCCAAAACTACCGCCTGCCAACTGCAGGGTGTAATCTAAATTTAGTTCGTTAGCACACCAAATGACTGGGATGACATTTGATGAGTAGGGACGGCCCCATATTTCAAGCATCTTGCGTTTCTCTTTGCTGGGCTAAGGATTGGGTACCGAATTTGGGCACTACCTGTTCAAACAGTCGGTCCCAACTGGCCATTATTTTGCTGTAGGGTACACCAGTGTATTGCTGCATTAACATGACATGGTCAAGGCCGATGGTAGCCTGTTTTTCCGCCAGTCGATCAGCCACAAATTCAGCATCCCCAACTATGATAATGCCGCGTTTGTTGAGAAAGTCAAACCAATCCATGGCCTCATCTTCTGCTGTCATCTCCTCGCCAATATCCAGATAACCCGCTTTACTCCATTCGCCTAGGGGCCTGGCTCCGCCCAAAAACTCATAGTAAGCATTGATGCATGGGCGGATAGTTCGCTCTGCTTCTTGCATGCTTTCGCCCACGTAAAAGGCAATACAAACACCAACGCCTTCCCCTAAGGCAACGTTGCGGCCAAGGCGTTGGCTTAAGGCATCACGATAAGGTTCCCAGCAGGCTAAAGTTTGCTTGGGGCCTGCAGACATGGATATCACTCCCCAGCCCTCTTCGCCTGCCTGCTTGAAAGTTGGTGGGGCATTGGACATTAGCCACACGGGAGGATGGGGGTTAGTGTATGGTCGAGGATGCACATACATGGCTTTGTATTCCCCGTCCGGACCATGGTAGGTGGAATCTAGAGGATCAAAAAAGCGGTTTTTTTCCTGCCATCCGGGTACCGGAAACTGATAAAACTCACCCTTGTGCGTAAAGGCTTCATTAGTCCAAGCTTTTAGGATTATTTGCAGCGATTCATGATAAAGGCGCATGACCTTGGCATTATCGCGGCGATCGGCTGCTTTGTTAAATTGAATTGTTGAGCGTTCGTTAATGCCTTTTCCTACACCAAAATCCACCCGACCTAAACTCATGTTGTCGAGCATGGCCACATCCTCAGCCACCCGCAAAGGATGCCAGTCAGGTAAAATAATGGGTGCCGTGCCTACACGTATGTTCTGACAATGTTCGGCTACGTGAGTGGCCATTTGAATCGGATTAGGTGGCGCGTTCATAAAACCATTATGGGCAAAATGATGTTCGGTAAACCAAGACGTGGTAAATCCTGCCTGTTCAGCTAGGGAGGTTTGCTCACGAATCATTTCCAGCACACGTGGCCACGGAATAGTCTCGCCAGGACTAAAATTGGCGATTAAATCAAAACGCATAGGAAGATCCAATTTAGTTGAATTATTG
>JAERSU010000282.1 GCA_016845445.1 Oceanospirillaceae bacterium
GTATAGAGGTTATTGACCGCTGCAACCTGACGGTGCTGTTTGAACCGGGGCAGCAAGACCTGGCAGACTTCCTGGCTGCGCAGCAAGTCTCAATCACAGCATCCTTGCCCTGTTATTCAGAAGAGAATGTCGAGCAGCAACGAGGCAAGGGCGTTTACCAGCAAAGTATTGAGGCCTTGCAAAAACTTAACTCACTCGGCTATGGCGTCGACCCGCATTTACCGCTCAACCTGGTGTACAACCCGGTTGGGCCTTTTTTGCCTCCTGCACAGCAACAGCTCGAAGAAGATTACAAGCAACAGTTACAAGACCAGCACGGCATTGTATTTAACCAGCTGTTTACCATCACCAATATGCCTATTAGCCGGTTTGGTGCAGTGCTGTTGGCGCAAGGCCAATACCAGGGTTATGTTGACCTGCTTAAGGATAACTTCAAGGCGGGCAATCTCGATACTGTTATGTGTCGCGACCTGGTCAGCGTTGACTGGCGCGGCAACATTTATGACTGTGATTTTAACCAGATGCTCGCCGTGCCAATGGTACTGGCAAAAGATAAAACCAGCTCATTGCATTTGCGCGACTTGTTAACGGATAACTACCAGGGTTTACCCATACAGGTTGCCGAACATTGTTTTGGGTGCACAGCCGGACAGGGGAGTAGTTGTGGTGGTGCGCTGGACTAAGCAGCAGGCATTATTGCCAGTAAATTTTTGCAGGGGCTAACGTTGACTTCAGTCGCAGTGATTATTCCGGTGCTCAATGAAGCGGCCATTATCGTTCCGGCTCTTCAACGCCTGCAACCACTAAGGGCGCAAGGCCTGCAGTTGATAGTGGTTGATGGTGGCAGTATCGACAATACGCGCGAGCTGGCCATGCCACTGGCCGACCGGGTCGTCGAGTCGGAACCCGGTCGCGGCAGGCAAATGAATGCCGGGGCTGCCAGCTGCCAGGCGCAATGGTTATTTTTCCTGCACGTCGATACGTTATTACCGGAAAAATTTGCCGAACTGCTTGATGCTCTGGACAGTGCAAATCCCTGGGGTTTTTTTCGTTTGCGCCTGTCAGGCAGGCAATGGCTCTTGCGTAGTATTGCCAAGGCTATCAACTGGCGATCGCGACTCAGCGGCATTGGCACCGGTGACCAGGTGCTATTTGTGCAGCGAGACCACTTTTCCAGACTGGGTGGTTTTAGCGAAATTCCGTTAATGGAAGATGTCGACCTGAGTAAAAAGTTACGCAGGGACTGTCGCCCCTATATTTTTTCCGAGTCGGTAATCACCTCCAGTCGACGTTGGGAAGAAAACGGTATTTTACGCACGGTTCTATTAATGTGGGCATTACGGCTGGCCTATTTTTTAGGCGTGTCGCCCCACCAGTTGGCCCGCTACTATCGCTAGCACCGCTAAATTTATTGTTGGGAAACTGCCAGAATTGAATTCGATCGACGAACCCTGTTATTACGCTGACACCAGGCTTCTGCAATTTGCCAAAGCACCGGTACCTGCAAAGGTGAAAACCCGCCTGGTTCCTGCATTGGGCGCTGCGACAGCCTGTGAACTGCACTGCCGTTTGGTTAAGCACCAGTTGCAGCAAATGGTGGAGAGCCAACTGGCACCCGTGGAGCTATGGATTGATGATGTCGATAACACCGAAGCACTGGCCTGGTCTAACGAATTTAATGTGCCGGTTTTTCAGCAAACCGGCTATGACCTCGGGGCGCGTATGCATCATGCCCTTGAAAGTTGTACCGCCAATGGTAAACAGGCAGTGCTTACTGGTTCTGATTGCCCGGCAATTGACCGGCCCTACTTGCAAGAAGCAATTGAGGCGCTGCATGCGGGAGTGAATGTTGTGCTCGGCCCGGCATTGGATGGAGGTTACGTGCTAATAGGCGTGCGTTCGGCACATGCAGGCTTATTCAGCAAAGTAGAGTGGGGAACAAAATCAGTGTTGCAACAAACCCTGGGCAATATACAACGGCTGGGCCTGTCGTATCACCTGTTGGGCGAAAAGCCCGACATTGACAGACCGGCCGACCTGGCATTGCTTGCCGATTATGGCCTGCCGGATTTTCAATTTTAGGCTTGAGTAACTTTAGGCTTTGGTAATAGGGCGATAGTCGGAAATCTGCTGCGCCTTGCCCGAGGCATCGTAGGTTTGGCCATCGCCAATTTGGCCGCGCAAAATATTAAGGAAGCGCCCGATACTTTTTTGCATACCTTGCAGGATGCGCTCGTTAACTAACAGCATTTCCTGGCAGCGTTGCAGGTCGATAGACAGTTCCTGCCAGGCCTCCAGCACTTGGGTTGAGGTTTCTGACTGCAACGACTGCAGGATATTTTCCCACACATCACTCCCTGTTGACTCACCACTGTCTGTTGCGTAGTTGGCATCCTGCAACCATTGCATGCGTTGCTGCTGGCGATTATCCAGCGCTTGTACCAGGCCGGACTTTAATTGTGCCAGCTCGCGAATCAGTTCATGGTCATTTTTCTCAAAGGCCGAGCGTTCGTTGGACAGGCAATCGATAAGCCTGGCGATATCCTGTTTATCCTGCCCAAACGTTTGCTGGATATTATTGGCCAGTGCCTGTAGTTGGA
>JAERSU010000283.1 GCA_016845445.1 Oceanospirillaceae bacterium
AATCAATTGGCCACAAGAGCTTCGTGACGCTGTGCAAATCATGAGAGACAATCTCAGGCAGCCTCTGAGCGTACCGGAAATATATAGCCACTTGAATATCACCGCATATCATCTCCATATGCTCTTTAAAAAGCACATTAGCATTTCACCCATTCAATACTACAGTGAATTACGCTTGATGAAAGTTCAGGAACTACTCAGCGAATCCAACTTATCCATGGTGCAGATCGCAGACCAAACAGGCTACAGTAATCTCAACACACTTTATAATCGATTTAAAAAACGTTTCGGAGCTTCTCCTTGCAGCTTCAAAAAATACTCCACTTTGTAATTAATTCCATAACATTCAATCACCTATGTCATTAGGCTACGGACATTAAGCGATACGCGGCTAGCTTTCCATGCAGCAATGTTGAAAAATTTAACAAAACAACACTTTCTATACAAAAAGTAGCAACTTTCTATTTTTAATAACTTGCTAATCTCGCCGGAATAAATAAAAACAAGACTATTCCAGCATGTCCGAATTAAATTATTTCGATAGCCGTCGTATACCGACATCGATTGCAAAATCTTCAAACTATGAAAGGTACCGTGTACCCGCGCAAAGTGTTTCTCAATTTGTATTAGGGACTGGCGATCAACTTACCGTTATCGACCCAGAAGGCTTACAAGAGATTCAAATACAAGCCTTTAATAGCAATCAGCAAGCCGCCAACCAATCCCTATTTAAAGGCTTACAAGACACCACCAACGAATTAAACGATTGGTTGCTAAACAACACTACTTTGAATTTTAGTAAACAAGCGATTCGCCTGCATGGTGAGCAATCCTCACCCAATCAACATAACGCTTTTATCTGCGATCAGGAGCTTACTATCTACGTCGCAACACCAGGCGTTGCGTTAAGTGCAGATCAACTTGTACCGCCATCCGATATTTTAGTGGACATTACTAGAGCAGAACCACACACCAATCAATCGGACCTACCGCCTGCCCTCGCAAAACCACTACGAGAGGTACGCGTGAACGCCTGTTCCGCCGAAGGCTTCACCGTTAATGCCGGTGAATACATCCAAATCATAGATGTGAGTGGTCAACAGTGTTCCGATTTCGTTGCTTTTGAAGCCACGGCCTTAGCCCAAGGTAAAGAGGTACCTATTTGCCCTACCACCACACGTACTCTCATGGCGCAGTCCTATCCTCAGCCCGGGCTACACAATAAATATTACAACAGTGATATGGAAACCATGGTGGAGCTTGTTCAAGATACCATCGGCCGCCACGACACGTTTAATTTAGCCTGCAGTGCCAAGTACTACGATGATATTGGTTACCCAGGCCATGACAACTGTTCTGACAATCTCAATAACGCCCTGAGTGAGTTTGCCATAAGTGCGAAAAAATCTTGGCCTGCTGTCAACTATTTTTTCAATACCGGCTATGACGACCACAACAACGGCACTTCTGATCAGCCTTGGTCACGAGCTGGTGATTATGTTCTGCTCCAAGCAGCCAAAGACCTAGTCTGCGGCGTTACCGCCTGCCCCGACGACACGAGCAATGCCAATAACTGGCAACCCAGCGACATTCATGTGCGCATTTATTCCCCTAGTTGCCAATTTGCAATGGGCAGCGCTTTCCGTAAAACACCCCAATCGGATTTCACCATGACCAAGAAAACCGCCTTTCATGACAAGTTTGCTACTCTGACCCGTCACTTTATTGACTACAACGGTTATTGGCTTGCCAACCACTATGACAACTATGGTGCTTTGGCAGAATACTGGGCCTGCCGAGAAGGTGTTGCCATGATGGACTTAAGTCCACTGCGCAAATATGAAGTATTTGGGCCAGATGCCGAAAAACTGCTCAACTACTGCGTCACCCGCAATATCCAAAAATTGGCCGTTGGCCAAGTCGTCTATACCGCGATGTGTTATGACAACGGCTGTATGATTGATGATGGCACCGTATTCCGGCTTGGCGACAATAACTTTCGTTGGGTAGGTGGCTGCGATAGTTCCGGTTTGTGGTTGCGCCAGGTGGCGGCTGACAACCACTGGAACGTCTTTGTCAAAGACTCTACGGATCAACTCCACACTCTGCCTGTACAAGGCCCCCTCAGTCGCAACCTGTTAAGTCAAGTGATCTACACACCTGATAGCCAAACACCAGTTTCTGACTTAGGTTGGTTCCGCATAACTCATGGTCGTATTGGCGGTCCGCAAGGCATTCCTGTGGTGATTTCACGCACAGGTTACACGGGCGAATTAGGTTTTGAGGTTTGGTGTCACCCGCGTCACGGCGGCGACGTATGGCAAGCCATTTGGAACGCTGGCCAAGAGTACAACATCGCTCCCTTGGGTCTGGAAGCTTTAGACATGCTACGCATAGAGGCAGGACTTATATTTGCCGACTATGAATTCTGTGACCAAACAGACCCTTTCGAAGCCGGCATCAGCTTTACCGTACCACTGAAAAGCAAAGACGCTGACTTTATAGGTAAACAAGCCTTAATCGAACGCAAAGCCAGTCCACAGAGGCAACTAGTTGGTCTTGTACTAGACGGCCAAGAAGTGGCTGAACATGGTGATTGTGTGCGCGTTGGCAAACAACAGGTAGGCATTATCACAAGTGCTTGCCGTTCCCCAGTATTGGGCCAAAACATCGCCCTGTGCCGCATGTCGACAGGCTATACCGAAGTAGGCACCGAAGTCGAAGTCGGCAAACTGGACGGACACATTAAAAGGCTAAGCGCCCGCGTGGTCGGCCTGTCTCATTACGACCCAAGCAAGTCACGTGTCAGGGTGTAAGTAAGGCAAACAGATATTGGATTTATGCTAATTATGGCATAACACGCCAAGCTCCTAACCTAGCCTGGCAATTTATGAAGCACTTATAACTTCAAACAAAAAAAGGTGAAGAAATGAAAAATAAAATCCTCAAAGCAGGCCTGCTAGCAGCTGGACTTTCCATGTCCTTCTTGACCGGTCAAGCGCAAGCTGCCGACTCTAGCAAACCTATTGTCATTCCCACACACAACTGGTCTAGCCAGGTAGTAATGGCTTACGTCATTGGTGGTATTTTTGAAAGCTTAGGCAACAATGTTGAGTATGTACCAGCAGACTCTCAAGCCGTATACGAAGCTGTGCGTAATGGCGACATTACCATCTCCCACGAAGTATGGCAGTCTGCTTTTGGTAAATCTTTCTATAATGCAATGGAAAAAGGCGGCCTAATTGATGCTGGTACGCACGAAGCCGCTACCCTAGAAGAAATGGGTGTACCCCAGTGGGTCATCGATGAAAACCTATGCCCTGGTCTACCTAATTGGGAAGCCTTAAAGAACTGTCATGAGGTGTTTGTCACACCAGATTCCGGCGGTAAGGGTCGTTGGTTGGAAGGTCCTCAAAGCTGGCACGGTAATCTGATGCCAGACCGTATTAAGGCACTGGGCATTGATGACCAGTACGTGGTTAAGTTTGCTGGTGGTGCCGATGCCATCTGGGCTGAACTAGCTGCTGCTAAGAAGGAAGGCCGTGGTGTTATTACCTTTAACTGGACGCCAAACTTTACCGATGCTGAAGGTTTTGTATTCATTGAGTTCCCAGAATACACCGACGGTTGTCGAATCGTAGACGGTGGTGACGGTGCCTGTGGTTCGCCCAAGGGTTGGCTGAAGAAGGCCGCAAACTACAAGTTCCCTAAGACCCATCCTAAAGCCTACTCAACCTACTCTAAGATGTCATTTACCACCAGCGATATTGGTAACATGGCGGCGTTAGTTGACGTAGACAAGATGAGTCACCAGGACGCCGCTAAGAAGTGGTTAGAAGATAACAAAGCCACTTGGGAAGCCTTTACTAAGTAAAGCCAACCTCGCATGCCTTCCTGACCCATTGCGGGCAGGAAGGCTATTAATTCAGTTTTTAACATCTGCTGTGTTATAGAGTTCTCTAAGCAGTCAAAAACGAACAACCAAAAATCCACCCTATCACAAGCGTTTAAGTAGGATCAGCTATGTCTAGTGAAAAGCAAGCCGTCATCAAGTGTTCTTCTGTATATAAACTATTTGGCGAGAATGCCGACAAGGTGCTGGATAAACAAACTGGCACTATCGATACCACTCAGTTACATGAAAGTGGCTGTGTAGTCGGTGTCAACAATGCTTCTTTTGAAGTGCACAAGGGCGAGATGCTAGTCATCATGGGGCTGTCTGGCTCTGGAAAGTCCACCCTATTACGCTGCATTTCCCGACTCATAGAAACCACTTCTGGTGAGATACTCATCGACGGTGACAACGTTCTGCAAATGAACCCCAAGCAACTCATCGAATTACGTCGCAACAAAATGGGCATGGTGTTTCAAAGCTTTGCTCTTTTGCCACACAAGACCGTACTGGAAAATATCGCATTCCCCCTACAAGTAAAAGGTAGTAGCACCAAAGACAGCATGCAAAGGGCCATGGAGATGGTCAAGTTAGTGGATCTAACCGGCCGAGAAAACTACTATCCTCGACAGTTATCTGGTGGGCAACAACAGCGCGTGGGTATCGCTCGTTCATTAGCCGTCGAACCGGATATCTGGTTCCTCGACGAACCCTTCTCTGCCCTAGACCCTCTTATTCGCAAAGAAATGCAGGACGAATTTTTACGCCTACAATCGGTGTTACACAAAACCATTCTCTTTGTTACCCATGATTTTGACGAAGCACTGCGCTTAGCAGACCGGATCGCTATTATGAAAGATGGTGTCATTGAACAACTGGACACCCCAGCAAATATCGTTCTGCACCCCGCTACGGACTATGTGCGCAAGTTTACCGCCGAAGTACCACGTGAAAAAGTTCTGAAAATAAAATCCGTTATGGAAGAAGTTGGTGAGCTGCAAGAAGCAGACATGAGTGATCTTCGAATCTCTCAAGATGCCATCATTGAAACCGTTGCCGAGCAGGTATTGAGTG
>JAERSU010000284.1 GCA_016845445.1 Oceanospirillaceae bacterium
ATAATAATCGCCAGCCCAGCTCACATTCTCTTCGGTTAATAAGGTCTGTAAGACATTAAGGCTTTCATCAAACTTAGCACGGCTTTCATCCATGCTAACGCCGAGGCGCTGCATTTCCACCCCAAAAGCACCGCGCCCTACCCCAAGAGTTAAGCGACCGTCGGTGAAAATATCAGCCATCACCACTTCTCCGGCGTAGGTACGCATATCATGCAAGGGCAGCTGCACCACAGAAGTAATAATACGCACCCGCTCAGTCTCACTGGCCACCTTGACAGCCATTTGCAAGGGCGCTGGCGTTAGCAATACATTCACCAGATGATGCTCAGGAATGGACACAGAGGCATACCCTAAGGCTTCAGCATGTTTGGCTTGAGCGATCATATCGCTAAATAGACGATCACCACCATAGCTGGTGTCTGGGTAATAGGCTGATAAAAAGTTATTAAATTCCATCACTATCTCGATTGCTTGCTTGACGATAAGCGGAGTATAAAAACAGGTGTTAATATTGTAAATTGAAAATAAATGACCATATAATTCGATTTATTTGATCTAAATAACATCTATGAACATTGTCGCCCTGAAAACCTTTTTGGCTATTGTCGAACTAGGCAACCTCAACAAGGCCGCTGAAAGGCTATTTGTTACCCAGTCCACCGTCTCAGCCCGCATTGATGTGTTGGAAGAAACCCTGGGACAGACGCTATTGCTGCGCTCCCGTCGCGGTGCACGCCTAACCAAAGCTGGTTTTGCCTTTATGCGCTACGCAGAAAATATCGTGCAAACCTGGGATCAAGGTTCTCGTGCTGTGCAACTACCGGAGCAATTTAGCGGTGCCATCAGCATCTCGTGCGAACATGATTTATGGGAGGGCAATGTGGAACCCTGGTTGGAACAGCTCGCTCAGGAGGAACCCAATCTAGCCATTGAAATCTGGCCTGGCGATCGCATCGAATCAATCAACTGGCTCACCTCAGGCTTAATTGACTTGGCCATCACCCGCGAGCCCATTGCCGGAGATCAAATCAATACCCGCCTGTTTGCTAAGCAGCAGCTACTCCATGTATGCAGCCCAAATAGTAATAACAACACCAAGTTTATTACCGTCGATCATGGCCCAGGGTTCCGCCGCCAATATTCACAACAACAGCAGGTATCCCGCATTACCTTTGGCAAAGGCGGCAATCGTTGGGCCCTAGATAAAATTCTCACAGGCAATTATTCTGGTTACCTACCCATAACCATGGTTCAACCATACCTTAGCACGGGGCAATTGCAGCAGGTGGAGGGGGCGGCAAACTATAACACCGAATGCCACCTGTCTTGGCGGGTGACCTCGGAAGATGATCACCCGTGGCTGGCTAACAACTACTTATAACTCACCCGCTTCTTCCAGCACCTTGCGCGCCACACGGAAGCATTCTAGGGACTGAGGCACACCACAATAGATACCAATGACATGGCAGGCGGCACGAATCTCTTCCTTGGTACAGCCATTAGTCAGGGCACCTTTACAGTGAACTTCCCACTCGTGCATCTTACCTAGGGCGCCAATCATTGATAGATTCATCAAAGACCGGGTCTTGGCATCAATGGCGTCATCACCCCAGCCAAAGCCCCAGCACCAAGCTGTCATGGCTTCCTGAAAGGGACGGGTAAAATCATCCGCAGCGGCCAGGTTCTTTTCTACGTATTCTGCACCTAAGGTGGCTTTACGTTGTTCTAGGCCACGTTCAAATAAATCTTGGTCCATGTTTATCTCCAATATTAATGGTTTTGTTGTTCTGACAAATAGATTCCCAGCTCATGTCGGCGCTGGTGAAATCGTTCAATGCTTTCAATTACCTTATCATCACTGGCAGCGATGACATAGGCGGCTAAGGTTTCCATAAAGGCCATCAAGGCCACTGTGGAGGTAAAAAACTGCGGTGTATCTGTGGACACCACAAAACGATGGGCAGCCTTGCTTAAATGAGGTGCTGCCGGACTATCGGAGATACCAATCACGGTTACGCCTTGCCTAAGGGCTTCTTCTACCGCTTCCACCACCTCACGACGATAGGGCTTAAAAGTCACGGCTAACAATACATCGCCAGCTTTGGCCCGCACCATGCCATCAATGGGCAGCGCCCCTTCTCTGGGTAGCTCCACCACCTTGTCCATGGCCATGCTGGCAATATAGGCAAAGTTTTTGGCAAACACATTGGCGATGCCTACCCCCAAGACATACACAGTACCAGCCTGGGTAATGGTCTGGGCCGCTGCTTCCATGGCCTGTTGGTCATGGGCTTCAAAAAACTGTTGAATGTTGTGGGTACAAGCCGTCGCCATATGCTGATGCAAGCTACCCATGTCACCGTCTTCATGCAAACTTTGTAATTGCATAGCTCGATCGGTTACCTGTTCTGCAAATGGATCCTGAGCATGTACCAATTGGGCCCGAAAAGGCTGACGAAATGCCTCATAACCAGGCAATCCCAGTTCTTTCGACAAGCGCACCAGAGTGTTCGGTTTCACATCCGCAGAACGGGCCATCGCCCGCGCTGAATTAATACCAATTAAGCTTGCATTTTCAAGTAGATAAACACCAGCCTTGCGCAGTTCTGTTGACAACTCAGGCAAGCGCTCAGTCAATGTATTTAAAGTTTCGTTGGCATCCATAGAATCTTTTCATCCATATATTGGTACACATGTACCATTTACGATTGACAAGTGTACAGCCGTTCCAATAGTCTGTCTATACCTTCTCAAGCACACGTCATTGCTAAACGCGACGTGGCTATTGGAAGCCAACTTGACGAGCTAACCTACAGGAAATCAAACATGCTCCCATCTCACGCAAAAGTTGTTATTGTCGGTGGCGGTATCATGGGCTGCGGCCTAGCATACCACCTTGCACATGAAGGCTGGACCGACGTGGTTCTTCTAGAAAAAGCCGAACTAACGTCTGGCTCAACCTGGCACGCAGCTGGCCAAATCACCCACTCTACTTCCAGCTATACCCTAGGTAAGTGTGTGGACTACAACATTAAACTCTATAGTGAGATTTTAGAAGCCGAAACCGGTCAGGCGATTTCCTGGCACGGTTGCGGCTCCCTACGTCTAGCCTACTCCGAAGACGAGATGGACTGGTTACGTCATACTCTGTCTGTGGGCACAGCCCTGGGCTTTAACATGGAACTGGTTAGTCCAGAGCGTATTGCCGAATTACATCCCTACTACAACCTAGAAGGTGTACTGGGAGCTTTGCACACGCCAGATGATGGTCACTGTGATCCATCCCAGCCTACCATGGCCATGGCCGCCGGTGCCCGCCAGCTAGGTGTGAAGATTATTCGCCGCTGCCAAGCAACAGATATTAAGCAGCAGGACGATGGTTTGTGGAAAGTTAGCACACCGCAAGGTGACATCACCTGTGAACACGTAGTGAATGCCGGCGGCACCTATGCTCGCCAAATGGGCGAATGGAGTGGTCTACAACTGCCCATGACCTCCATGACTCACCACTATCTGGTTACCGACACAGTGCCTGAGTTTATGGACATTGATCAGGAACTACCGGTTATCCGTGACGATGCTCGCGTGTCCGGCTACATCCGTATGGAGCAGAAGTCCGGCCTTATCGGTATCTACGAAAAAGAAAATCCCAATACCGTTTGGGAAGAAGAATGTCCATGGGAAGCAGAAAACCACCTGTTTACCGCCGACTATGACCGCATCATGCCATGGCTAGAAAACTCCATGGATCGCATGCCTATCTTTGGTGAACTGGGCCTTAAGCGTGAAGTACACGGCGCCATCTCCCACCCACCTGATGGCAACCCCATGATCGGCCCAGCTCCTGGAGTAGAAAACTACTGGTGCTGCTGCGGTACCCAAATCGGAATCGGTTGGGGCCCCGGCCTGACCCGTGAACTCGCCAAGTGGATGGTCCACGGCGCTGCTGACCTGTCCATGCGTGAATTCGATCCTCGTCGTTTTGGCGACTACGCCAAACCAGAATGGCAGATCATTAAGGCCAAGGAAGACTACTGCCTACGTCACGAGATTCCATTCCCGCACTTTAACCGTTTACAAGGTCGCCCAATCAAGCCAAGTGCTCTATATACCACTCTGCAAGAGAAAGGGGCTGTATTTGAAGAAGTCTACGGCCACGAACGTCCACGTTGGTTTGCCCCAGAGGGCGTAGAAGCCAAGGACATCTATTCCTTTAGACGTAGCAAGCTGCATGACATTGTTGGTGCCGAAGTAAAAGCCGTACGTGAAGCCGTTGGTATCATGGACGTGTCTGCCTTTACCAAGGTCATCGTATCCGGCCCTGATGCCCGTAGTTTCTTAGACGGTCTGGTACCCAATAAGATGCCTAAGCGTGAAGGTGGTGCCATCTTGACTCACCTGTTGAACGAACGTGGGCGTATCGAAGCGGAAATCACCCTAGTAAAGTTTGCTGAAGACAGCTACTACCTAGTCTGTGCTGCCTTCTTCGAGCAGCGACTGCTGGATCATCTGGCCAAGCACAACAAAAACGGCGCAGATATCACGGTTACTAACAACTCTACCGCATGGAACGCCCTAACCTTGCAAGGTCCTAATTCTCGCAAGGTATTGGCACAGTGCACCGACCACAGTCTAAGCAATGCTGACTTCCCATGGCTAACTGCCCGCGAAATCACCCTTGCTGGTCACAAGGTATGGGCTGTGCGTATGTCTTATGCTGGTGAACTAGGTTGGGAATTCCATGGTGATTCCGCTGCCATGCCAGACATTTACAAGGCCCTATGGGCTGCCGGTCAAGACCATGGCATCGTTAACTACGGCTCCTTTGCCATGAACCACCTACGTATGGAAAAAGCCTTCCCAGGTGCTGGTGAATTGACCAACGAAGTCACCCTACCCGAAGCCAATGTCATGCGCTTTGTCGACATGAGCAAGGACTTCGTCGGTAAGGCGGCTACCCAAGCGGCTCTGGATGCACCTTTGAAGTGGACCTGTGCTTTCTTATCCATGGAAGAAAATGGCGTGGAAGATGGTCACGGTGGTGAAGCCATTCAGCTAGACGGCAAGAACGTTGGCGCCACGGCATCCGTGGCCTACAGCCACACCATTGATCGTGTCTTGGCCTTTGCTTATATGAATCCAGAAGCGGCCACTCCTGGTCAGGAACTCACCGTCATTGTTGCTGGTGAGCCACGCTCTGCGGTAGTACTGAGTGATGCACCCTACGATCCACAAAGCCTACTTCCTCGCGAAGACGCTTAATTAGGAGAGCCTATAATGAGCCAAGCAGACATCATTAGTCGTGCGCAAAAGGTGTTGCCAGCCGGCACCTTTGGCAACTTCCCTGGCAACATTGCCATTCGTGAAGGCAAGGGCGCCCGGGTATGGGATGAAGATGGCAATGAGTATCTGGATTACCTCATCGGATCTGGTCCTATGCTTATCGGTCATGGCCACCCAGAAGTTCTAGAAGCTACCCATGCCCAAATTGACAAGGGCATGACCTTCTTTGCCAACAATGCCGCAGGTATTGAATTAGCGGAAGAAATCATCAAGGCCGTACCCTGTGCCGAGCAACTACGTTATGTGAGTTCTGGCGGCGAAGCCGACATGTACGCCATGCGCCTAGCCCGCGCTTACAAGCAGCGTGACAAGATCCTAAAGTTTGAAGGTGGTTACCATGGCATGTCGGCCGAAGCGCAGATGAGCCTAGCACCTAAAGCTGAGGTTACCCTGCCTGCTGCCCTGCCTGACTCTGCAGGTATACCTGCCAGTGTGGCGGAGCACATGGTCATCTCCCGCTTTAACGACCTGGAATTCACCCGCCAACTGATGGAGCAATACCAAGGTGAAATCGCAGCCATCATCGTTGAGCCATTACAGCGCATCATTGCCCCACAAGAAGGCTTCTTGCAAGGTCTACGCGATCTTTGTGATGAGTTTGATACCCTATTGATCTTTGATGAAGTGGTCACCGGCTTCCGCTTCTCCTATGGCGGTGCCCAGGAACTATACGGGGTGACACCGGATATTACCACCTTAGGTAAAATCATTGGCGGCGGCTTCCCTCTGGCAGCCATCGTAGCCAGTGAAGCCATCATGTCTCACTTTGATGCTAGCAAGGCCGGCAACGGTTGGCTCATGCAACTGGGCACCTTGTCTGGCAACCCAGTAGCATCTATCGCGGGCCTTAAAACCATGGAGATTCTGCGTCGTGAAGGCCAATATGATCGACTGTATGACATTGGTGGCCGTCTGATGCAGGGCATTAGCAACAGCCTAACCAGGGCCGGCCATGCGCACCAGCTAGCTGGACAGGAAACCCTGTTTGAAGTGGTTTTCACTGACCAGAAGCTAGGTAACTACCGCGATGTGCTTACCGGGGACAGTGCCAAAGCGGCTACCTTTAACAAGGTACTGCGTCAGGAAGGCATCTTTAAATCAGCGGGCAAGTGGTATCCCAACCTAGCTCTGACCGATGCCGATGTGGACTTTACCTTGGCAGCCATTGAAAAGGCTGCGCAAAGCCTTTAATCAATACAAGGGGTCAGACCTCAGGCCAAGCTGGCTGCGTCTGACCCCATTTATCATGCCACCTGTAACGGCTTATCATTATGCTTAGGCTTGCCCAAGCCTTCAAAGGCACGAATCCACATGGCGCACTCATCACTGCGCACCACATCTTCCACGCCAAATTCGATCAGCGGTACGGGTAAATTTTGCTGTTCTACTAACCGAATCAAGGTAGCCAAACCACTATTTTCCCCAATGTCTGTTTGTTTAATATCGCCATTAATTACGATGCGACAGTTGTAACCAATGCGCGTACAGAACATTTTCATTTCTTCGGGGGTGGTGTTTTGGGCTTCATCCAACAACACGAACGCATCATTGAAAGATGCGCCGCGCATGGTTTCAAAAGGCGCCACCACAATGGCCCCTTTACGCACCGCATTTTCATAAGCCCCGCCCATGTAATTCTGCAGCACACTGGTAACGGGTGCCGTCCAGGGCGCCATCTTCTCTTCCATGGTGCCAGGAAATGCGCCTAAACTACGCGAGGACGGCACATTAGGGCGGGTAAGAATAATCTTATCGATCTCGCCACGCATATACATTTGCGCAGCCAAGGTGCTGGCCACATAGGTTTTACCCGTGCCAGCACAACCCAGACTAATGGTTTGTGTGTATTGCTGAATGGCCTTGATATACAAAGCCTGTTTCTGATTTTGCGCAACTAGCGCCGGGCGGCTATGTCTCTCCTCCACAAACTTGGCCTTAATTTCTCGTTTTTGTAATTTAGCAAGTTTTCCTTTTTTCGCCATGGGGCAGTCCTCGGTCAGCTTCGAAGTGTCATTACAGACGGGCGCCGCTCGCGGGCATCCATGCCCCCTGCGGCAGAGCCTACCCCGCGAACGGAGTAAGCGCTTTGGGTATACTGTACGTCCTGTACATAAAAAAACCCGCGCAAGCTTGGCTTGGGCGGGTTTTCAAATGGGGTCGCGTTCAGGGCTAGGGGCAAGCTCGGCAGCGTATTCGACCTAGGGGCGGGACTAAAACCTACCCCCGACATCGTCGGGATTGATGCAGTCATTGTGACCACACCAATTGCTCTACAGTGCGTTCGCTTCAACACCTACCTCGGGAATATATCCTCAGTTGCGTTGCATTTAGTCTAGTGCGCCGATGTGACAGTTGCAAGTCAAACAGCCAATTTTATTTCTATCGAGGTGCCACTATGCCGACCAGCTTACCCTGTAAAACAGCCTTTACCACCCCGTTTTCATAAGCTTCAATTCTAGCGGCAACAGACCCCTTACCTTTTGACCTTAATTTTTCTATCCATACCTGCATATCTTCTTCTCGAACGTTGATATGGGCATCAATCATGTCCACTATCGGTGCTAGATAGGTTATTTCTGCTTTTCCCATCACCACGTCGGCGTCAATGCCTTCTAGGCACAAACGGTGGTGGGCCAAACTCCAACCCGCCAAGGTACAGACTGAATAGATACTACCGGCAAAGGCCGTTTGATGAATATTAATGTTGGCAGGTTTAACGGCAGCCTGAACATTGGCTTGGGTGGCTGAAATAGTCTTAACCTGCATGCTCAGCAACTCACTAGGTTGAATATGCTGGTGCAAAAACTCGGTGAAACTCGCTGGGTTATTTAACTGACTTGGTTTAAACATAACGATAGAAACTAGTGAATGAGAGACCTTCATTATGATCCATTTAATGTTTAAGACCAATGCCACTTTTTCCAAAATGATTCTATTTTTGAGAATCTTTATTTCTTTTATATTCGATAGTTTTGCAGCAATACACACTGTATGATGACCTCAATATCGAGGATTAATACCATGTCACTTGCCAACCAACGCTTAAAAGTTCTGCTTGCTGGGGTGCTTAGCCTGCTTGCCATGATTGGTGTTGCGCGTTTTGCCTACACACCAATTCTACCCATCATGCAAACTGAAGCAGGGCTATCCATTGCTGGTGGCGGATGGTTAGCAGCGAGCAATTACTTTGGCTATTTTACCGGGGCGCTAATTGCCGCTTCGGTAAGCAGCCTTAAACTCAAAGACCTGTTTTATCGGCTAGGCTTATTGTTGGCCATTGCTACCACTGTAGCCATGGGCTTAACTGACAACTTATGGTGGTGGGCCCTGTGGCGTTTTATCGCTGGTTTAGCAAGTGCTTGCGGTTTATTGGTTGGATCAGGGTTAATCATGCATTGGCTGGTAAGCCAACAGATGCGTCCGGAACTTGGTATTCATTTTCTTGGTCTAGGTGGTGGCATCGCCATGGTTGCGGCCATTAGTGAATGGTTGCTTGGTGGCTACAATTGGCAACAGCAATGGTATTTGTTTGCCTTGTTAGCGACCCTGTTAGCCATCCCCGCCTGGTTGTGGCTACCCTCACCGAACTTGTCAGGCAAAACCAACTCGGGCAAACATATAGCTGATCAGCCTCCTGCCCCACTGTTTTTCCAAATCATTATGGTGGCCTATTTTTGTGCTGGCGTCGGTTATGCGGTGATCACCACCTTTATTGTGGCCCACATGGATCAAATCGCAGGTTCTGGAGGCAACATGACCTTCCTGCTGCTTGGCCTTGCCGCCGCACCGGCTCCTATTATGTGGGATTTTGTTACCCGCAAAATGGGATTTATTAATGCTTTAAGTTTGGCCTTTGTCATCCAACTGCTCGGTTCGCTCATACCCTTTATCCAACCTACTACCACCTGGGCTTACGCTGGCGCCGTGTTATTTGGTAGTAGCTTTGTTGGTATAGTGAGCATGGTGCTCACCATGGCTGGGCGTTTCTACCCTAGCAAACCAGCCAAGATGATGGGCAAAATGACCCTCTCATATGGACTGGCGCAAATTCTCGCACCAGCGGCGGGTGGTCTACTAGGTCAATGGACGGGTGACTATTACAGTGCCTTGTATATGTCTTCTGCGGTGATGCTTTTGGGTTTGCTGCTCATGTTGTACATCAAACTAGCGGTACCTGTGTTTGCCAGATCGGTACACCAGGTTGGCAATTTCTAAAAGCCTTTGCCATACTCTTAGTAACAACCAGCAATAATAACAACACAGAGAGTATCGCTATGGAAATAATCAATGTCTTAGCCGCCGCGGCGTCGGCCTATGTTTTTGGTGCCATCTGGTACAGCTTTTGGGGTAAAACCTGGATGCAAGCGGCAGAAATCAGTCTTGAAGACATCAAGGGGCCAGACGGCAAACAAAGTCCCATGCCCTTCATCATCTCGGCCATCTGCGTCATCATCGTTGCCGGCATGATGCGCCATCTGTTTGCTATGGCAGGCATAGAAGAAGCGGGCAAAGGCCTGTTAACTGGGTTTGGCATAGGACTTTTTATAGTGTCACCCTGGATCGCCACCAACTATGCCTACGGCATGCGCCGCCGCAATCTAACCTTACTGGACGGCGGCTATGCCACCATCGGCTGCACCCTAATGGGGCTAGTGCTGACCCTGTTTTAACTGGCACCACAACTTACAACTTTTGACTAATGTACCCACTGGCTATTTTAAGTGACACTGGTTGTTTCTAGCATAAGAACAATTGCGTCACTTGGAATAGCCCATGCCAGCTAATTTACCAGCTAAAAACATCCTCGACTGCTCAAATGCCACCTTGATGCTGCTTGATTCACAAGGCGTTATAGATTACATCACGCCTACCCTTAGTCAGCAATTAGGTCCTCATTGCCCTATCATTGGGCAACCCTTAGCGGCACAGATGCCGCAATTAGGTGCCTTATCGCAACAGCCGAGTAAATGTGAAATTAATACTCAGACCTACCTTGTCACCAGGCAAACATTTGATGGCAACCAGGTATTAAATTGGCAAAATATCAGTGCGCCTATTACCCTAAGCCAAGCCTTAAGCAGGCAAATGGAGCATTTCCGCCAGGGTCATTTTAATGTTGAATTTGAACCCCACAGCAACAACCAAGCGGTTGTAAAAATGGGCACCATGATCAACGGTTGTTTTTCCAAGATGAACACCTTTCTTGGCGAGCTAGATAGCATCATTGCCCAGATGGCCGATTGTGACCTGTCCATGGATATGTCGCACGTGCATAGCAACTCCACCCTACATAACAATTTAATTTCCACCCTCTCTAATCTCAGTGCCGCCATTCGCCAAGCCACCGAAGTGGCCGAAAGCATTGGCAGCGTGAGCGGCGAAATCCATCGCCAGAATGATGTCTTAGCCCAACGCACGACCGATCAAGCAAGCTTTCTACAAAGCACCAGTGCTTCCATGGAAGAACTAGAATCCACCCTGCAACAAAACCAAGATTATGTCAGCAACGCCGTTATCATGGCGCAGCAGGCAAGTGAAGAAGCCAATCTAGGCAGCCAGTCAGTTCAAAATGTGGTCAACGTGATTAACGATATGGGCGCAAGCTCCAATAAAATCACCGGTATTATCGAGGTCATCGACCAGATTGCCTTCCAAACTAATCTGCTCGCACTCAACGCTTCGGTGGAAGCCGCCCGTGCCGGCGAACACGGCCGAGGATTTGCCGTGGTAGCCCAAGAAGTCCGTGCCCTAGCGCAACGCTCTGCCGAGTCAGCCAAAGAAATCACCCAACTAATTGAGAATGCCAACGCCGTCACCCAACAAGGCGAAGAAGTGGCCAGCAGCACGGCAGAAAACATCAATAAAATCGTCGAATCCGTACACAGCATGGCTGGCCTGATTCGCGAAATCGGCACCGCCACCAAAGAACAAGGGCGCGGCGTACAATCGGCTAATGCTGCCATTATCGAGCTGGATAATATAACCCAGCAAAATAGCGAGTTAGCCAATGACCTGTTTAAGTATACCCAACGTTTAGACGGCGAAGCCGGCCATTTAAAAGATGCCGTATCGCTGTTTAAGCTCAATAGCAATGACCTCAATCACCCCCTTCACCAGGCTGCACATGATCTCGTCAAAGAAGGGGTTAGTCGTGTTGGTGCTGCCTTTGAGCAGGCCGTCAACGCTGGACGCATTAGTATGCAGGCCTTGTTTAACTTTGATTATGCGGAAATTGCCGGCACCAACCCGACTAAATATTCCACTCAGTTTGATGGTTTGTGTGATGAACTACTACCACCGATTCAAGAAGAACTGCTACAACGGGGGGAGTTCCCGGTGTTTATCATCTGTGCCGACCCTAACGGCTACGTGCCCTCCCATAATAACCAGTTCTGCCAACCCATTACCGGCAACTATGAGGTGGATTTTGTCGGCAACCGCACTAAACGCCTGTTTACCGATCGTGTAGGTGCCTCCGTAGGCCGCCATGAAGACGATTACAAGCTACAAACCTATCGCCGTGACACAGGTGAATTGATGTTCGACCTTTCTGCACCTATCTATGTTAAGGGCCGCCATTGGGGTGGTATGCGGTGCGGTTACCGCATTGAAGCAAAGCAATAAGTCCAACCTCACAACGTCAATAAAATCGACACCATTTGGATGACTTTAAGTTATCCATATGGTGACAAACTATCACTGTAAACTTGCTTATTTTAGGCGTATATTCTTAGCTCAAGAATTGCCCACTTATGAGGTTTACGAATGTCATCACCCGAGCGCAATGCCCTTTTTCAACCGCTACAGGTTGGCCATAAAACCTTAAAGAACCGTATTGTTTTTGGTGCTCACACGGCCAATATGTCCGTCGATGGGTTACCGGCTAAACAGCACCTTGGTTATTACCTAGAACGCGCTATCGGTGGTGCCGCCATGATCGTGGTAGAACCCATGCCCGTGCATAAGGCCGCGGTTCTGACGCGGGGAAATTTCCGCCACGAAGATGACAGTGTGATCGAACCATTTCAGGTTATTACCGAAGCTTGCAAAGCCCATGGTACGGTGATGATTCAACAGCTTTATCATGTAGGCCAGCATGCCGATGCTGACAATGCCTTCCATGCTGGTTGGTCGCCTTCCGGGCTAGCTTCTTATCACGACTCTGACGGTAGCCATGCCATGAGCGAGGCGGAGATCGAAGAAACCATTGTGGCGTTTGTGGCGGCGGCTAAGCGCTGCCAGGCAGCTGGCTTTGATGGTATCGAACTCTTCTCCAATTACCATGCACTGATTGAGCAGTTCTGGAGCCCATGGTCCAACAAGCGTGAGGATAAATGGGGCGGTAGCTTAGAAAACCGCATGCGCTTTAGCACACGCTTATGCGAAGATATCCGTGCAGCCTGCGGTGCCGATTTCATTATCGGTCTTGCCATTAGCCATACTCCCCTTGGGGAGTTTGAGATGCAGCAAAATGAATTACTGAACATCATTCGCCTTCACGATGAACAACAACACATGGATTACGTTACCTGCGGCACCGGCGGTTATCTGGATTTCGGCCGTCTCATGCCCACCTTTGTGTATGGCGAAAAGCTAGGTGTCGATCTAGCCAATGCCGTCAAACAAGTGGTCAACAACGCCGTCGTTACCTGTGAAAGCCACGTGCGCACCCCTGAAAACGCTGACTATGTGGTAGCCAGCGGCGAGGCTGATCTAGTGTCCATCGTGCGTGGGCAGATTGCCGACCCTCACCTCGCCAGCAAAACTCAACAACAGCGTGAAGAAGACATTCGTGGCTGTATATCCTGCAACCAGATGTGCTGGGGACGCCGCTCTAGAGACTATTGGATTTCTTGCCTCATTAACCCATCTGTCGGTCGAGAGCATGAATGGGGTGGCGATCGATTCATAACTACAACTAATACAAAAAACATCTTAGTCATTGGCGGCGGCCCTGCAGGACTTGAATGTGCACGAGTCGCCGCCGAGAAAGGTCATAATGTCACCCTATGTGAAGCCATGCCTGAATTGGGTGGTCAGTTTCATCTTGCAGGCCTTGCTCCACGTCGTGGACAGATTCTGGAACTCTTACAGTGGTATCAGGTACAACTAGATAAACTAGGCGTCACAGTCAACTACAACACCTTTATGGATGTAGAAGACATTCAAGCTTTCGGGGCTGATGAAGTGGTGTTGGCCACCGGCTCCATGCCCGATGGCACTGGCCGCCAGCGTTGGCTAGGCGCAGAAGAAACCCTTCCCGGACTTGATCACAAGGTGGTATCGGTGGAAGAAGTGATGCGTAGGGAATTACGTCTTAGCAATGGTGCCCCGGTTATTGTCTTGGATGAAGGCGGCAACTGGCGTGGCGTGGGCACGGCCCTGCATTTAGCAGAACAAGGCCATCCGGTGACCATTGTCACCCCAGACCCCTACGTAGGTATGGAACTCACCCGCACCTCAGCTGATAGCAAGCTGCGCTCACAGCTAAAGCAATCTGGTGCGCGCTTCCTAACAGAATCCGTCATTACTCAATGGCATGGCCATGGCGCTACGATCACCAGCATGCTCGATGGAAGCAACGAAGAGGTGCAAGCAGAAGCCTTGGTTCTAGCCACCACCAATATGGCTTTTAATGAACTTGAACTAGCTTTACAAGAACTTGGCATGGCCTGCCATACTATCGGTGATTGTGTAGCGCCTCGACAAGCGCCTTATGCTTTCTATGAAGGGCGTAAATTAGGGCTAGCTTTATAGATCAAGCTTCGCTGGGGCGGCGTGTCACGATCAGACCTGAGGTCAGAACCCACTGTACGAGGGTTTGCACTGGAATGGATCAAGCTTCGCTTGGGGTCAGACCTGAGGTCTGACCCCGCCCAGCGGGCGATCGGCTAACTTGCGCCTAATTCTGCAAAAGGAATAAACTCCAGCATATCCCCTTTAGCGATGGTGGCATACTGAGGCACGATTAATAAACCATCAGACAAGGTGGCACTGGATAGCACACCTGAGCTTTGATTAGTCAATAAACGCGCTTCGGTACAACCATCCTGCAAATGCAATGACACCCGCAAAAACTCTGTTCTTGGGCCACCTTTTAGGCGTTCAAAGCCGGCGGGGACGTGATACCTTTGAGGGCTAATATGACTACGCCCCTGCATAGCCATTAGGTATGGGCGGGCTAACATTAGGAAAGTCACTAACACGGCAGATGGATTACCAGGCAAGCCAATAAATGGCGTGCCATTGACGTGGCCAAAGGCAAGTGGTTTACCTGGCTTGATGGCCAGACGCCATAGATGCAGTTCACCTAGCTCTTCCACTGCACCTTTAACGTGATCTTCGTCCCCAACAGACACACCACCACTGGTGAGAATCACATCGGCTTCCGCTGCAGCTGCCTGTAGTGCTGCACGGGTAGCTTGTGGGGTATCGGGGACTTGGGTGGAGGCCACCAGATCACAACCGAGGTTTTTCAATAATCCTGTTAAGGTGAAAAGGTTAGAGTTGTAAATTTTGCCAGCGCCACAGGGTTGGCCAGGCATCACCAGTTCGTCTCCGGTGTTGAGTACGGCCACTTTTAGTTTGCGTACCACCTTCAATTTAGCCTTGCCCACAGAGGCTAATACCCCTAATAAGCGTGGGCTTACGCACTCCCCTGCTTTGGCAATCACATCACCAGTGGTAATATCCTGCCCAGCTGAACGAATATGATCGCCCACTTGGGGCACCTCATGAAAGGCCACAAAATCTTTACCATCAGCACTGGTTTGCGTCACGGCAATTTCTTGCATGACCACACAATCCGCACCAGCAGGGATCTCTGCGCCGGTGAAAATGCGGGCAATAGTACCAGGTCGCAAAGGCACTGGAGTTGTACCGGCATTAATTACCTGACTGATAGGCAGAAACTCTTCTGCTGCTATGTCAGCAGCACGCATGGCATAGCCATCCATAGCGCTATTCGCTGCCGGTGGCACCATAATGCCGCTTAGGACATCTTCCGCTAGCACGCGGCCAACAGCCTGGTCTAAATCAACCAGGTCGTACTCTCGTACAGCCTTTGCGGCCGCCACCAGTTGGGCCAAACCCGCTTCATAGGAACACAGACCGGCTTGGTCACAGGCGCAGTTCATGGGCGTATCCTCTATTAGGTCGTTACTGTACTAGTGGAGAACTAGCACCATCAATATCAATGCCATCAATGCTGGCTTCGCCAGCTAACAGGGTGACGTACTGAGAAATAGCCTGGTGATACACACGATCACGCAGGTAGCTGGCAATGGCATCGGCCACATGATCATAAGGCAAAAGTTCACCCTCGATCCGTTCATCCACACGTACCACGTGATAGCCATAACGACTTTCAATAGGCGTGCTAGCCAGGCCTTTCGGTAAGGCTAGAATTTGACGTTCAAATTCTGGCACCGTGGAGCCTTTGGAGATCTGCCCCAAGCTACCATCCAAATCCTTCGATGGACAGGCAGAGTGTTGTTTGGCTAACTTGGCAAACTGCTCTGGGTCAGCTTGTAACTGAGCCACAAGGCCAGCAGCCTGCTCTTTTACCTGCTCACGCTCGGCCAGTTCACGGGGATCAGCTGCCAACAAAATATGGCTAGCCGCCATAATAGTTGGGCTTTTAAACTTGTCAGGGTTGGCTTCAAAATAACGACGACAAGCATCATCGGTGGCTTCCGGGCGCTTGATTTCCTGATCCAAAAGCACACGAATCTTGGCCTCTTCTGAGCTTTCACCTGCCTGCATGTCGGCTTCGATGCCTAGCTCATCGGCACGTTGTAACATCAGCTCTTTCACTACCAAAGCACGGGCGGCGGCCTGTTGGGCCTGATCGGCACTGGCGGCTGGGTGATATTGCATTTCCTGCATGATATCCGCTTCGCTAATGGCGACACCATTAACGGCGATCTGCGCATGGTGACTATCTGCTTGCGTAACGTCGATGCTATCGATTAATTGCATTGTCTAAATCCTTATTGATAGGGGTCAGACCCCGAATATAGTCTGTCCCATTGGGGTCAGACCCCGATGGGACAGACTATTGTCTAGCCGCGCTGGCGCACGATCTGGTAGCTACGTGCGAAGTACTTCACTGGTACGCTCAGTACATGAACCAAGCGAGTAAATGGGAAGACCACGAACAAGCTTAGGCCTAAGAAGATGTGTAGCTTGTAGATAATGCTCACGCCTTCTAGGTGGGATGCAGCGTCACTTTGGAAAGTCACAATGCCTTGGGCCCATGCGGCCAGTTCTAACATCACACTACCGTCTAGGTGTTGCATGGAAGGGATCAATGTCAGAAGACCTAGCCCTGCCTGAGCAACCAGCATGGACAATACCAAGATATCGCCTTTGCTACTGGAAGCACGTACTCGTGGGTTATTTAAGCGGCGCTGCAGCAGCAAAATGCCACCCCAGAGTGCCAAAATACCCGCGAAACCACCCGCTACCATAGCAATCATTTGCTTGGTTGCTGAGGTCATGAATACCTCGTACACAGCGTGTGGCGTTAATAGACCAACAAGGTGGCCGAAAATAATAAAGATCACACCTATATGGAACAGGTTACTGGCCATGCGGAAGCCTTTTTTATCCAGCATTTGGCTAGAACCTGCCTTCCAGGTGTACTGATCACGATCATAACGTGCCCAGCTGCCAACGACAAAAATCATCAGCGCCAGGTAAGGATAGTATCCGAACAGTAGTTCATTAATATAAGACATGTCTCTTTCCTCCTAGTGAGCCGCTGACTTGCCGGCGTCGACAATGTTCAGGGTTTGTACTTGGGACAGTTCATGACGACGCTGAGCAACCACATTGTTACCACAGCTCTCATCGGCTTGTTGGGCACCGAATTTCACCATCTCTTCTTCCCACACCTTATCCAGGGCAGCAAAAGAATAATCGGGTTCTTCGTTAGCCACCTTCTGAGCCAGCTCTGCACGCTCAACGGTTGCGCCACTTAATTCCAGCATCACCGTAAACAGCTTGCTGTAAGGGCTTTGCCGCTCTTCTAAGCGGGCTTCCAACAGAGCCAAAATATGACTCACATCCAGCAACCATTGGCGGGCTTCCATCTCTGGACGCTGACTTAGGTATTCCAAGAACAAGGGAATATAATCCGGTAGTTCACGGGCACCGATGTGATAACCGTTTTCGTTATACACGTTCATCAGGTCTACCATGGCCTGACCACGGTCACGGGATTCACCGTGCACGTGTTCAAACAACAGCAAAGAGAGGGAACGACCTCGATCAAACCAACCAACGTAATTGGCTTGGGCATCAAGCAGTGGCGTATCCGTTAATTCATTGATGAAGTCTGCCAGAACCTGGCCTTGGCCAGACTCCAGTTCATCGGCTACCTTTGCTGATAGGGCAGCCTTGCCTAGTTCATCAGCTTCGCGGTACAGGTCTACGCTTGGGTAGTCCAGTAGCAAGGCAATCAGTTTTAAACTTTTCATCTTGCTAGCTCCTATTGGTTATTTGGGTCAAGGGTTTGTACCGCCCCAACCTTTTCTACCATGGTTACTGTTTGCTTGCGGGCGCCAAACATGTTGAAGTCGCTTTCGCCGTTGCCACAGCCGTTGCCGAAGCTAAAGCCACAACCACCACGCTCTGGGAAGGCTTCCTTCGCCAACTCACGATGGCTAGTAGGAATCACATAGCGATCTTCGTAGTTAGCGATGGCTAGGTAGCGATACATTTCCTTGGCTTGCGCTTCGGATAGACCAACGTCTTCCAGCACTTCTAGATTGATCTTGCCTTCCACATTCTCATCACGCTTATAAGCACGCATGGCAAGCATACGCTTCAAGGCTAGACGTACAGGCTCTTCATCACCAGCAGTGAGCATGTTAGCTAGGTACTTCACCGGGATACGTAGAGAATCCACATCTGGAATGGCACCGTTCATGCCTACATGGCCAGCATCAGCAGCAGACTGAATGGGGCTTAGTGGTGGTACATACCAAACCATGGGCAGCGTACGGTACTCAGGGTGTAGTGGCAAGGCCAGTTTCCAGTCCATGGCCAGCTTGTACACTGGGGACTGTTGGGCAGCCTTAATCACATTGTCCTGAATGCCGTCGGCCTTGGCCTGGGCAATCACCTGTGGATCAAATGGATCCAAGAAGATCTCCAACTGCTTTTCATACAGATCCTGCTCACTGCCGCTAGCGGCTACTTCAGCGATCTTATCGGCATCATAAAGCAGCACGCCTAGGTAACGGATTCGACCTACGCAAGTCTCGGAACACACGGTGGGTTGACCGGCTTCGATACGTGGGTAGCAGAAGATACACTTCTCGGACTTACCGGACTTCCAGTTGTAGTAGATCTTCTTGTAAGGGCAGCCACTCACGCACATACGCCAGCCACGACACTTATCTTGGTCGATCAGAACAATGCCATCTTCGTCGCGCTTGTAGATAGCGCCACTTGGGCAAGAAGCCACACAAGCTGGGTTTAGACAGTGCTCACACAAACGTGGCAGGTACATCATAAAGGTGTTCTCGAACTCGCCGTAGATGTCCTTCTGGATGTTGTCAAAGTTCTTGTCCTTGGCACGCTTTTCAAATTCGGTACCGAGGATTTCTTCCCAGTTTGGACCCCATTCGATCTTGTCCATGCGCTTGCCGCTCACCAGGGAACGTGGACGAGCCACTGGCTGGTGTTTGCCCTCTGGAGCATTGTGCAAATGCTGGTAATCGAAATCGAAGGGCTCGTAGTAATCATCAATTTCAGGCACGTCAGGGTTAGCGAAGATGTTAGCCAGTACGCGCCACTTGCCGCCAATGCGAGGCTTCAAGTCACCGCCATCTAGCTGCCAACCACCGTTCCATTTATCCTGATTTTCCCATTCCTTCGGGTAGCCAATACCTGGTTTGGATTCAACGTTATTGAACCAGGCGTATTCCATGCCTTCGCGGGATGTCCATACGTTTTTACAGGTTACTGAGCAGGTGTGGCAACCGATACACTTATCAAGGTTGAGCACCATGCCTACTTGTGAGCGGATTTTCATTGTCCTGCCTCCTGAGTGTAATCATTGCCTTCGCCATCGAGCCAGTCGATACGCTTCATCTTGCGTACTACAACAAACTCGTCGCGGTTGGAACCTACGGTACCGTAGTAGTTAAAGCCATAGGCCTGCTGGGCGTAACCACCAATCATGTGGGTAGGCTTAGGACAGGCTCGAGTCACTGAGTTGTGGATACCACCACGGGTACCTGTGGTCTCGGCGCCAGGCACGTTCACAATCCGTTCCTGAGCGTGGTACATCATGGTCATACCATCTGGTACACGCTGGGAAACCACCACGCGACAAGCGATAGCACCGTGGGTATTAAATACTTCTACCCAGTCGTTATCTTCAATGCCTGTGGACTTGGCATCCCCCTCACTCATCCAGATAATTGGGCCACCGCGTGACAGGGTTAGCATTAGCAGGTTATCGGAGTAGGTTGAGTGGATACCCCACTTCTGGTGTGGTGTAATCCAGTTAAGCGCAATTTCCTTATTGCCATTGGGCTTGGCGTTCATTAATGGCGCCACACTCTTGGTATTAATCGGCGGACGATACACCAGCAAGCTTTCGCCAAAGTCACGCATCCACTCATGATCTTGATAGAACTGTTGACGACCAGTCAGGGTACGCCATGGAATCAACTCGTGAACGTTGGTGTAACAAGCGTTGTAAGACACATGCTCATCTTCTAAGCCAGACCAGGTTGGCGAAGAGATGATCTTACGTGGCTGACTTTGCAGGTCACGGAAGCGAATCTTTTCTTCTTGCTTAGGCTTAGCCAAGTGAGTGTGATCTAAACCTGTGTACTCACCTAGTGCTTCCCAGGCTTTAACGGCGACATTACCGTTGGTTTCTGGAGCCAACGTCAAAATCATTTCGGCAGCATCGATGGCGGTTTCAATCTTCGCCATGCCCTGATTGCTACCCTCTTCATCGTGGGTGTAGTTCAGTTGCTTTAGCAGTTCCAGTTCTTCATCGGTGTTCCAAGAGATACCCTTACCACCGTTGCCTAGCTTCTCTAGCAGCGGACCGATAGAGGTGAAACGCTTGTAGGTGTTGGGATAATCACGCTCAACTTCAATTAAAGCCGGCATGGTCTTACCTGGAATAGGCTCACATTGCCCCTTCTTCCAATCAGTTACACCCAGCGGCTGAGCTAGTTCACCTGGAGAGTCATGCTGCATGGGCAGGGTGACAATGTCTTTTTCCACACCCAAATGGCCAACACACACTTCCGAGAACTTCTCGGCGATACCCTTGTAGATATCCCAGTCAGAACGTGCTTCCCAGGCTGGATCAGTGGCTGCAGATAGTGGGTGAATAAAGGGGTGCATGTCAGAGGTATTCAAGTCATCCTTTTCATACCAGGTAGCCGTAGGCAGAACAATGTCTGAATACAGGCAGGTAGTCGACATACGGAAGTCCAAGGTGGTCAACAAATCAACCTTGCCTTCGGCGCCGTCTTCATGCCATACCACCTCTTCCGGCTTGGCACCGCCTGTCTTGCCTAGGTCTTCCTGCATCACACCATTCTTGGTGCCCAGCAGGTACTTCAGCATGTATTCGTGGCCCTTACCGGAGGAACCCAACAGGTTAGAACGCCAGATAAACATGTTACGTGGGAAGTTCTGTGGGTTATCTGGGTCTTCAGCGGCAAAGCCTAGGTCACCAGCTTTCAGTTGGCTCACGGTGTATTCTTGAGACGTCATGCCCGCATCGGCAGCGGCCTTGGTGATCTCCAGTGGGTTACGACCAAGCTGTGGCGCAGAAGGCAACCATCCCATACGCTCAGCCCGCACGTTATAGTCAATCAAACTACCCGTATGGCGAGACTGATCAGCTAATGGAGAAAGGATTTCTTTCACATCCAGCTTTTCATAACGCCACTGGTCAGAGTGGTTGTAGAAGAAGGAGGTACCGTTCATGTGACGTGGTGGGCGCTGCCAATCAAGGCCGAAGGCCAGAGGCAACCAACCAGTCTGTGGCCGCAGTTTTTCCTGCCCCACATAGTGAGCCCAACCGCCACCAGTCTGGCCCACACAACCACACATGATGAGCATGTTCATCAAACCACGGTAGTTCATATCCATGTGATACCAGTGGTTCATGGCCGCACCAACGATAACCATGGACTTACCCTTGGTCTTGTGGGCGTTGTCGGCAAATTCGCGGGCAATCTTGATCACCTGTGCACGTGGCACACCGGTAATCTGCTCTTGCCAAGCTGGGGTATAAGGGGCGTTGTCGTCGTAGGAATTAGCGACGAAGTCGCCACCTAAGCCACGGTTTACACCGTAGTTAGCCAACATCAGGTCATACACGGTCACCAACAGGCTTTCACTACCATCGGCCAACGTTACCTTCTTGGCTGGTAGATTGTGATGAATCACATCATTGAAAGCGTTGTTTTGGAAATGTTCGTTCTCGACACCACCAAAGTATGGGAAGCCAACAGAAACCACTTCATCATGGTCTTCTAACAGAGTCATTTGCAAATCAGCATCGGCGCCGTCCTGGCCCTGCTTCTGTTCGGTGTTCCATTTACCCCTATCACCTCTGCCTTCCGGGCCCCAACGGAAACCAATGGAACCGTTTGGAGCAACAAAGCTTTGACTGTTCTTGTCAAAGGCTACTGTTTTCCACTCAGGGTTGTTGTCTTCACCCAGGCCAGCATCAAAATCAGCGGCGCGGATAAAGCGACCCGCTGCATAGGTGCCATCATCACGCTTCTCTAGCTGCACCAGATACGGCATATCAGTGTAACGCTGACAGTAATCCTGGAAGTACTCACTTGGGTTATCGACGTGGAATTCTTGCAGAATTACATGACCAAAGGCCATGGCCAGGGCAGCATCGGTACCCTGCTTTGGATTCATCCATTCGTCAGTCAGCTTGGATACTTCCGCATAGTCTGGCGTGATGGATACGGTCTTAGCACCCTTATAACGCACTTCGGTAAAGAAGTGGGCATCAGGAGTACGGGTCTGCGGTACGTTGGAACCCCAAGCGATGATGTAGTTGGAGTTGTACCAGTCAGCAGACTCAGGTACGTCAGTCTGTTCACCCCAGGTCATGGGAGAAGCAGGTGGTAAGTCACAGTACCAATCGTAGAAGCTTAAGCAAGCACCACCAATCAAGGACAGGTAACGGGCGCCTGCAGCGTAGGAAACCATGGACATGGCAGGAATGGGCGAGAAGCCAATGACACGGTCAGGACCATAGTTCTTAATGGTATAGGTGTTGGCAGAAGCGATGATCTCATTCACTTCATCCCAGCTGGAACGCACAAAGCCACCCATGCCGCGCTTGGACTTATAGGATTTGGCTTTGTCGGCGTCTTCAACTATGGATTTCCAAGCATCAACTGGATCATTATTCTGGGCTTTGGCTTCACGCCACAATTTCACCAGCGCTTTACGTACCATGGGGTACTTGAGACGGTTAGCGCTGTAGATGTACCAGGAATAACTCGCACCACGGGCACAGCCGCGTGGTTCATGATTGGGTAAGTCAGGTCGAGTACGGGGGTAGTCGGTTTGCTGGGTTTCCCAGGTAATCAAACCGTTCTTTACATAAATTTTCCAGCTACATGAACCCGTACAGTTTACCCCGTGAGTAGAACGTACGATCTTGTCGTGCTGCCAACGTTGGCGGTAGCCGTCTTCCCAGGCACGGCTTTCCTTAACGGTATCGCCATGACCATTGGCAAAGGTGCCTTGTTTCTTATTCAGAAACTTTAGTCGATCTAATAAGTGACTCATTCAATCTCTCCTGAAATCACCGCTATTGATAAAGGCTTATCGGCATAAGCCCCTATCCCGAAATTGAGGGATCGGTCCAATTTTTAAAAGAAACCAATCCAGCTGCTCTGCTGCACTACCTAACCCGTCCTTGGGCTAGCGCGGTGCTGTTTACTGTGGAGGCAAATGTACAGGGGTAATTGGGGGGAAGAGTTGACACACATCAACTTGATACCCGTCGTTTTGTAGGGG
>JAERSU010000285.1 GCA_016845445.1 Oceanospirillaceae bacterium
GGCAAACTCATGGGCCAACTTAAGCCCCAGCTACAAGGCCGCGCCGACATGGGCAAGGTGAGCGGACAAATCAAAGCCCGCCTAAACTAACGTGTAGCAGGTGACTCGTGGCTAATCAGCAGCTGCATCGCATTCCCCAGGAATTTATCGACACCCTGCTCGATAGAACCGATATTGTCGATGTCGTTGATAGCCGCGTTAAATTAAAACGTAGCGGCCGAAATTATTCTGCCTGCTGCCCGTTTCATAAAGAAAAAACCCCCTCTTTTAGCGTTGCACCGGATAAGCAGTTTTACTATTGCTTTGGCTGCGGTGCTGGCGGTAACGCCATTGGTTTTCTCATGGAGCTGGAGCACCTAAGTTTCCCCGAAGCAGTGGAAGAACTGGCGCGCAAAGTCGGCATGGACGTGCCCAAGCAAGAGCAAAACCTCTCCCCTGCTGCCATTGCTGCCCAACAAGCCAAAACCCAAGCACGCAATCAAGCCTACGACCTACTTGAGCACGCCAATCTCTACTATCAAAAGCAGCTGCGCCAGCATGCGCAAAAAAACCAAGCGGTTAATTACCTTAAAGACCGAGGTCTAAGTGGCCAGATCGCCCAACGCTTTGGTATCGGCTTTGCCCCACCTGGCTGGCACAATTTGCTAGATGCCATCAGCACCTCTGAGCAAACCCAGCAGGCGCTAATCGATAATGGCATGGCGGTTAAAAAGCAAGATAGCCAGCGCGTGTATGACTTCTTTCGGGAACGCATCATGTTCCCCATTCGCAACAGCAAGGGCAAGGTGATCGCCTTTGGCGGCCGCGTACTTGGTGATGCCAAACCCAAATACCTCAACTCGCCGGAAACGGCCGTGTTCCACAAAGAACAGGAATTATACGGCCTTTATGAAGCCCGCCAACATGAACGCAATCTAAAGCGCATCCTAGTGGTTGAAGGCTACATGGATGTGGTAGCCTTGGCCCAGCACAAGATTAACTATGCCGTGGCCACCTTAGGCACCAGCACCAGTCGCTACCACCTAGAGCGTATCTTTAAGATGGTAAGTGAAGTCATCTTCTGCTTCGATGGCGATGCGGCAGGCATCAAGGCCGCGGTACGAGCCATGCACACCAGCGTGGAATTCATGAGCGACGGCCGCCAAGCGCGCTTTCTACTATTACCCCAGGGCGAAGATCCCGATACCTTGGTGCGCAGCGAAGGGGCCGAAGCTCTCACCACACGTATTGCCAATGCCACGCCATTTAGCGAATTCCTATTTCAGCACTTTGCCGAAGACTTGGACGTGCACAATTTGGAACACCGCGCCAAGCTAGCAACGGACATTATGCCTGTCATACAGAGCATGCCTAAAGGCCTTATGAAAACCATGATGCTGGCAAAGCTAGAAGACATCACCGGCCTTAATCAGGATACCCTGACTCAGCTAACTGCCGTGGCTGAACCTGTTACTGCCCCAGCAGCAGCCGCAGAAGCAACGACATCAATGCCAGCAACCGATGAGTACCCACAGCCACTTGCTGACGTACCTGATTACGGCCACATGCCTGACTACCATGAAGTGGCGCCAAATTACGACGATTACACTGCACCTCTCCCCGCACCAGGGGAAGAACCCATGGCTGACACAGACCCTGCAGTAGGTCGACCTTTAGGCCGACAAATTGGCCGACAAATTGGCCGACAAACCAACTCACACATAAGAAGCGTACAAAATCCAGCCCAAGCTGCCATACGCTTGATACTGCGCCACCCCCATCTAGCACAGGCACACACAGAGCTACCCAGCCACCTGCAAGCCCTGCACATGCCAGAAGCCAAAATACTGGTGGACCTACTGACCACCTGCCAAACCATGCAGGCGCACTTGCAGCGCGCGCCGAAAGCGGCCGAATTACAAAGCGAATGCGCGCAAATGGAAGCCTGGCCCCTCATGCAGGACTTGGCAGCATTAGAATCCTTAACCCTAGACGGTGATCACGCCAGCCAGTTACAAGAAGCCATCGACAAGCTTCAGCATCATTACTACGAGCAACGCTTTAATGATGTGCAAAGGGCAATTAATGAAGCCAGTAACAGCGATGAGCTAACTCTAGCTAAACAACAGCTAAGAGCCCTATTAAATGAAAAATAAGTCTGCAAGAAAGCCTTGCATTCTTTGCTAAATAGTAGACAATAAGCATTCTTCACAGGGTCCAGATAGGGACCTTTAGGCAAGGGCCACCCGCTGCAGAAAAATTTACTCGCAGCCTTGAAAAAGCGCCCACGTAACGCCATCTAAAAATAATGCTCACATACGTGTGAGATCAATGATTATTCCGCGAATATTCTGGAAGAATAGGGTTCGTTCAACTATAATGTTCGGCCGCCTGTTATACGGGCATCGTTTTCCGAAAAACGCGCAAACTATTTAAAGGGTTTCTATGGCTGCCAACGAACAACAGTCTCGTCTCAAAGAGCTCATCACAAAAGGTCGTGAGCAGGGCTTTTTGACCTATGCTGAAGTAAACGATCACCTACCCGAGGACATCGTCGATCCAGATCAGGTAGAAGAGATCATCGGCATGATTAACGACATGGGTATTACTGTATCTGAACAGGCCCCTGACGTTGAAACCTTACTGATGACCGATGGTGACTCCACCGACGAAGCCGCGGCTGAAGAAGCTGCCGCCGCCCTAGCCGCCGTAGAAACCGAAGCTGGTCGCACCACCGACCCAGTGCGCATGTACATGCGTGAAATGGGTACCGTGGAACTGCTAACCCGCGAAGGCGAAATCGTTATTGCCAAGCGCATCGAAGAAGGCCTACGCGATGTTATGGCCGCATTGGCCTTGTACCCTAACAGCGTACAAACCATTCTTGATGCCTACAAGGAAACCCTAGACAAAGAAGAAGGCATCCGCCTAAGTGATTTGTTTAGCGGTTATATCGATGCCGATGGTGAACCAGACCCAGACCCAGTTAATCCAACTCAAGTTAGTGCAGACGACAATGACGACGATGACGATGACGACGAAGAAACAGATAACGGTCCAGACCCCATAGAAGCCGCTGAACGCTTTGCCGAGTTGGAAGCCCAATTGGCTAAAACCATGGCCGCCGAAGCCAAGCATGGCCGCGCTGCCAAACAGACCCAAGCTGAATACGCTTTACTTGGTGAATTGTTCGCACCGATCAAACTGGTGCCCAAATTCTTCGACCTGATCGCTCAACCACCACGTAGCGCTCTGGCCAAGATCCGTGAACAAGAACGTACCGTGAGTCAAATTTGTAGCCGTCGCGCGCAGATGCCGCGAGAAGTCTTCCTAGCGGAATTCCCAGGCAATGAAGCCAATGTAGACTGGGCCGATGAATTGATCGCCCGCGATGCACCTTACTCCAAGGCCATTAAGCGTCACGCCATGGACCTGCGTCGTGCGCAACGCAAACTAGGCAACGTCGCCAGTGAAGCCACCATCACCCTATCTGACATCAAGGAAATCAACCGCAAGATGTCCATCGGTGAAGCCCGCGCTCGCCGTGCCAAGAAAGAAATGGTGGAAGCCAACCTACGTCTGGTTATATCCATTGCCAAGAAGTACACCAACCGTGGCCTGCAATTCCTAGATTTGATTCAGGAAGGCAACATCGGTCTGATGAAGGCCGTTGATAAGTTTGAATACCGCCGGGGTTACAAGTTCTCTACCTACGCCACCTGGTGGATCCGCCAGGCCATTACCCGCTCTATTGCGGACCAAGCACGCACCATCCGTATACCGGTTCACATGATTGAAACCATCAACAAGTTGAACCGTATCTCTCGCCAAATGCTACAGGAAATGGGCCGCGAACCTACTCCAGAAGAGCTAGGTGAACGCATGGACATGCCAGAGGACAAGATTCGTAAGGTACTGAAAATCGCTAAAGAACCGATCTCCATGGAAACCCCAATCGGTGACGATGAAGATTCCAACCTAGGTGACTTTATCGAAGACAGCACCATGGACTCGCCAGTGGATTCCGCCACCGGTGAAGGCTTACGCGAAGCCACCCGTGACGTACTAGCTGGCCTCACCGCCCGTGAAGCCAAGGTACTACGCATGCGCTTTGGTATCGAAATGAATACCGACCATACTTTGGAAGAAGTGGGCAAGCAGTTTGATGTAACCCGTGAACGTATTCGTCAGATCGAAGCCAAGGCCCTGCGCAAGCTACGCCACCCAGTGCGTTCTGACCACCTACGCAGCTTCATCGAAGAGTAAGTTATGCCTAGTGCCTAGCTCCTCGTCATTGCGAGGAGCTAAGCAACGCGGCAACCTTTTCAATAAATATCAGCATTTTAGGCACCAGGAATCTTGCCCCAGCCTGCCAGCAAAGGTATCATTCCACCTCCCAATTCGGGCCTGTGGCGCAGCGGTTAGCGCAGCGGACTCATAATCCGTTGGTCCTCGGTTCAAATCCGAGCAGGCCCACCATTTATGCGACAAAAAGCACGATCTTGTAGACAAAATACGAGATCGTGCTTTTTTCGTTTATAACACACTCTTAGCACACCTTTTTATGTTTAATTTCATACCCAATAGGCCATAATCTGAACCTGCTTTATTATAGTTCTAGATTACCAATGGCTATTTCTCATACAGCAATACCTGGCAAAGCCACCATTAATAGACTAGTCTGCCGCGGCTATAAGTGACTGAATCTCTTAGGCGCACGTGAGCGTTTTTAATATCAAGAATATCTATATAAATTTCGATTTGATCTAAAGCTAACTAGAATCTTCTAACTAATAGGAGTATTTTTTTAGATATACGGATATTTAGAAAAGCAATAAGGAGTGTTGATAAAAGAATATAGAGTAGTGTATGAGCATCCTAAAATCACCATTAAATCTCCTCTATCAATGGCCTATAACTATTTTCTCTTTAGTAGTTTGCGGGGCGATCTTTGAGCTCTTTCTAAGTGAGTATGAAAACCCATTTGAAGAAGCTACTCTTATTACCATTGGCTTTCTATTAGCAATCCCATATGGAATTGTTCAGGATATAGAAAATAGAAAAAAGAAACGAAGCATCGATTCGATTAGAAAACGGGTTGAATCTCAGTCATCTGAAGTTAACAAAGATTTAGAAGATGAGAATGAGGGCTTAACTTCCATAGATACAGCTAGTCTAAACATCGATAGCAATGTAGTAATCTCCGTTGAAAAGAGAAGAAAACTATTAGTGCTGCTGTTTCTTATTTTACTAGCAACATTGCTGTACTTTTTTAACAAAGCTGGATTGTTGTTTCCATTTAGTATTTTTCACGCGATGTTAGTAGATGGTGAGTATGTTAAGCCAGGTGAATGGTCGTGGGGACGATTAATACCTCTAGTGCTCACAATTGTCTTTCCTATTATTTTGTTGGTTTTTATCCAGCGCAGATACAGCAATTACTACCATTCAGTTTTTGTAAAGCAATTATTACAACAATTGAATATTGTTTCCAGCTATCTTGAAGGTGGTAAACTTCAACTAGTGAAACAAATTTTGCCAAAAAGTCTCCGCTTTCAAATTAAGACTGATCATCGAATTGAACTAAACATTGATAATAAAAAAGTCGCGGTATCAAATTTAAGAGTTCAGCGAACTTCGGGAGAAAGTACAATCACTTTATGTGATGGTGTTCTGGTAGAGCTAATGAAATCCCCTTTGCTATTTAAAGGCACTATTTGTCTAATCAAAAAAGACAATAAAGAATCTAACATTGGCTTAACAGATGTCGATTTTGATCGCTTCATAAAAGTAAAAATCAATAACAAAGTATTGGAAGAAGTAGGGCTTATATCGAATGATTTCCAGAATCTATTTGACCTCTATGGTAGTGATCAAGTTGAAATACGAAAATTACTTACTCCTTCTCTAATTGATCTTCTATTAGTCTATGCTGTCAGTAATGATTTATGCCTGCTGACAATTGATGAAGAAACTGTTTACTGCGCTCTTAATAACAC
>JAERSU010000286.1 GCA_016845445.1 Oceanospirillaceae bacterium
ATCGTATTCATACAGACCTTGCTGGGCTTTGGTGGTGGATTTGATGTGCCACTGTAGCAATTCCATGCCTAAGGCTTCAGCTACTTGTTCGGCTAATAGGGTTTTGCCGGTGCCGGGCTCGCCTTTAATCAGTAGGGGGCGTTCTAAAGCCACGGCGGCGTTTACCGCCATCTGTAGGTCTTTGGTGGCGACGTAGGAATCTGTACCGGTGAAGTTCATGGCCATGCTCTGTTGCTAGGTTAAAGGCGTTATTGTGCCTGATCTTGTGGCCGTGTCTAGTTTGACTATGAGGTCAAGGGCGGCAAAGCGGATAATTTCGGCGCTAAATGCCGTTTTTGGTGAGGATATTTAACATTACCATGCTAGAATCCGCATATTGATTGGCTATGGATGTGCTTGGCTATGTCTGGTTCTAATTTTGAAGCTGGTAGCATGCTGCCTACTGATGACGCAGCTTCCAAACCTGTCTTGGATAAGGGGCGGGATGAGATGCGTAATTTTGCTTTTTTGCTGTTGGAAAACTTTTCTATGATGGCCCTAACAGCGGCCGTGGATGCCTTGCGTACGGCTAATTTGTTGGCCGAAGAAGAGCTCTATAGTTACCAACTGTTATCCATGGATGGCATCGCTGTGTGCGGTGACCTAGGCTTTTCAGCGGTGGTTGATGCGGCCACTACCGAAGTCAATTTGCAGCAATTGGATGCTTTGGTGATTTGCGGTGGTCTGCGTGTGGACCTACAGGCTGATGCCCAGTTAAGCCGTTTTTTACGACGTTCTGATGTTAAAAATTTAGCCCTCGGTTCCCTGTGGAATGGTGTTTTTGCCCTCGCCCATGCTGGCTTATTGGATGGTAAAAGCTGTGCTGTGCATCGCGAAAATCGTGCCAGTTTCCGTGAACTATTCAATAAAGTGGACCTGAAAGAGCAGGCCTATGTGATTACTGATAATGTGTTTACCTGTGCCGGCGGAAATAGCTCTTTAGACATGATGTTGGAGCTTATTGCCGCGGCCCAAGGCAAGCCTTTTGTGCGTGGCATTTGTGATATTCTCACCGGCGATCGTATACATGATGGTGGTGAGCCGGCCTTTATGAATGAGCAGGCCGATGCACAACTGCCGCAAAACCTCAGGGATGTTATTGCTCTGATGGAGAACAACATGGAAGAAATGCTCACACCAGAGGAGATAGCGGCTCTAGTGGGTATTACGCGGCGTCAGGTAGAGCGTTTGTTCCAGCGTTATCTCGGTAGCACGCCAACACGCTATTATTTGGAATTGCGCTTGAAGCGCGCCCATCAGCTGCTCACCCAGACGCAGCTTTCTATGAGCGATATTTCCCTAGCCTGTGGTTTTGTCTCCTATCCGCATTTCTCCAAATGCTATCGGCAGTTTTTTAACAAAACGCCTTCCAGTAGCCGTAAGCAGGCCTAGCTAAGTTGTAATAACGCCATAACAATCAGTGCCTGGGCTAAGGTGTAGGTACTCATGACCCAGAAATGCGCTTTGTGTAAGGGGTGGGCAAAACGATTGATGGCTAACAACAAATCCGATGCCATAAACATGATGGCGCCGATGGTGAGCATCAGTGCAGCGGGAGAGTAGTGGGCAAATAATAGCCCCATGGCTAGCATCCCTTTGCTTGCCAGCACCAAGCAGTAGATGAGTACCGGCAATCGTAATGAGCCAAGCTTGGGTTTTAGATACCAGAAGGCGGTGCAAGCCATGCCAAGTTTTACTGCAGCAATGCCGGTCCATGGGATGCTGGCTCCATGGGGAATGAGTTCATAGATGGCCACCGTCATCGCCACATGGCCTATCAAGAAACTCAGCAGGCCAGTTATGAAGGCTTTGTTGCTGAACTTGAGTAGGGCAATATCACCTAACCATGCGCCTAATAACGCCACCATAACCCATGCTTGTGCACCACCTGCAAGCAGGTAGAAGGCCAGTAGTACTGGCATCAGCAGCGGCTTGCTAACACGCCTAAAGGTTGGCTTACTATCGGCTAGTAGGCAATGGCTGGTGGCGAGTAAAGTGTAGATGACAAGGAGGCTGGTTGGCGGCATGGCTGTGTGTTGCTATTGGTTGGTTTATCAGGTAAAACTTCTGCCTGACGTTATTTGTGAGTGTATAGCATGATTCCAGAGAAGGTACAGGTATGTCTGCAAAGTCACGGCCTTAAAGTGCTGCAGTTTGAACCCGGTAGTACGCCAACCTCAGAGTTGGCGGCGCAGAAAATTGGGGTGGCGGTTGGTCAAATTGCCAAGTCCATGGTGTTTAAGGCCAAAGATGGTGCCTTTCATCTAGTGGTGTGCGCTGGCGATAAACGGGTCTGCAGTAAGCGTTTGAAACAGCACCTTGGGGTGAAGGCGCGTATGGCCACAGCAGAAGAAACCTATGCGGTAACGGAATTTAAACCGGGTGGGGTCTGCCCTTTTGGGGTCACCGGGGCAACGGTGCACATTGATACTAGTTTGAGCCATTATGACCAGGTGTTCCCCGCGGCGGGTACTGATTCTACTGGGGTGCCCACCTCCTACAGGCAGTTGTTGGAGATCACCAATGGCCAAGTGTGTGAGGTTATGCAGGCATAATTTCATGTAGATTGGTGATTTGCCAGTCGGTAAA
>JAERSU010000287.1 GCA_016845445.1 Oceanospirillaceae bacterium
GCGCAAAGTGCTTTAAATTTTTGTTATCTGGCTGTCTTTCGCCGCAGTATACTGAATAAAATTGGCGAGGGGACAGGCGCAGGCCAACTTATCCTTATTTTAATTCCCTTGGTGGATCCATATATATGCATAAAAAACGACTGCTTTCTATCGTGCTTTACCTGCTGTTGGTGGGTGGTTTGCTGGTGCTACTCTCGGCCTGGCAGTTTGGCAGCAACTTGCGTACAGAGGGCTATGTGCACCGCAGTCCTGATCAGGGCCTGCACCCCAGGGCCGGCACGGTCTATGAGATGAAGAGCTGGATGGGCATGTACGGCAACCCGGGACAGGAGTTGGGTCTCGCCTTCGAAGACGTGGAGTTTCCCGCAGTGGACAATTCCACCATGCGCGGCTGGTTTATTCCATCAAAAACCCCATCGACTATGGCGGTGGTAGCTGTGCATGGCGGCGAGTCTGATCGTCGCAGCTTTTTACGCCACGTGCCCATGCTGCACCGGGCGGGTTATCCGGTATTGCTATTCGATTATCGCGAACACGGAATCAGTGATGGCGACAGCCGCGGAATCGTTTTTGGCTGGCGTGCAAACTACGATGTATCGTCTGCGGTCAGTTTTATGAAGCAGGAGAAGGAATTCAAGCGCGTTGCTGTGCTTGGCACCTCAATGGGAGCAGTGAGTGCTATATTGGCTGCGGCCAGGGATAAAAATATAGATGTCGTCATCGCCGAAAACCCCTATGCCAGTGCGGTCGATGTGCTGGGTGATGCGCCGCTTTTTGACAAGCTGCCGCGCTGGTATCGCCAGCTAATGGTTTACTTTACCAGACACAAGTTTGATGTGATGGACGAGCCGGACGCTATTGATGTCGTAGCGGATATTGCGCCCAGGCCGTTACTGTTGATGCACGGCACAGAAGACAAAGCGGTTGCTTACTGGCAATCGGAACAGCTGTTTGAGCAGGCAGGACAACCGAAAGATTTGTGGATCCTCGAAGGCGCAGGCCACACAACCCTGTACAACAAAAGCCCCGATATTTTCAAACAAAAAGTGATCGGCTTTCTCGACACCTATTTGCGCGAGCCGGCCAACCACTGATTGCAGAAATGAAGTGGCGTCATTTTTTATCGACCTTTAAAAACAGGCTTGCGTTTTTCGATAAATGCCCTGGGTCCTTCCATTGCGTCTTCAGTACTAAATACCGCTTGTCCAATCGGCCCCTCTATAGCCCATGCATCCTTTTCAGGAATGCCGAAAGTAGAGCGAACAGAATTTAAAATGGCCTTCACTGCCACCGGGCCGTTTTCAGCAATGCGTTGCGCGATTCGATTAGCTTCTGCCAGTGCTTGTCCTTCCGGCACAATATGGCCTATCAAACCCCATTCATATGCGCGCTGTGCCGAAAATGACTCACCGGTCAGCAAGAGTTCGACCGCAACGGTATAGGGCATTTGCTGTGGCAGGCGTACGGTAGAGCCCGCCATAGGGAAAAGCCCACGCTGTACTTCGGTGACGCCAAAGGTGGCGTTCTCGGCTGCAACCCGTATATCGGTACCCTGCAAAATTTCGGTACCGCCGGCAAGCGCGTTACCTTCAACTGCGGCAATAACCGGCTTGGTAGGGCGGTAGGTTTTTAGCCAGCACTGCATGGTGATATCGACGTCGGCCAGTACCCGCTCCATATATTCATCCTCGGCAACGCCTGAGCTCAGCTTGGGTATCACCGACAGGTCCATGCCCGCACAAAAAGTATCGCCGACGCCGGTCAGGATACATACCCGCAGGTCGTCATCTTCATCCAGTTGTTTCCAGGCGTCGACCAGCCGGCACATAACTTCGCAGTTAACGGCATTTTTCTTTTCCGGACGGTTAAGGGTAACAGTGAGGATATGTCCATTTTTTTCGACAAGTACAGCTGGCATGGTAAAGCTCCTGGCAGGTTGGACCCGATGCGGGCAACATTAACGAAAGGGGAAAAATGATGAGCGCAATTTTAAGTGGGTACGTAGCCAGCCTACCATGACCGAAAAGTAAGGCGCTGTGTGAAGTGATAGGTGTACGAAGTAATAGTTGCGCGAATAGACAAAAAATGTGCTCGCTATAAATATTCGCCGCAAAATTTGCAGTGTTGTGATTCCATTTCATGCCCGGCGCGACCGCAGTTGCGACATTTTTTGTCGCTTCGTTCGAGGCGAAGTTCGTTGGCCAGTTCCGCAGTAATGATGCCGGTAGGCACAGCGATAATCGAATAGCCGATTACCATGACGACACCAGCCAGGCCCTTGCCGATAATGGTTTGTGGAACAATGTCGCCATAGCCGACGGTGGTAATGGTGACGATGGCCCAGTAAATACCCTTGGGAATACTGGTAAACCCGTTTTCAGGCCCCTCGACGACAAACATCAGCGAGCCGAAGATGGTCGCGATAATTAGCACAAAAAACAGGAAGATCTGTATTTTCCTGCGCGACTGCAGGATCGATCGCGCCAATATATTGGCCTCGGCCGAATAGCGTAACAACTTGAGAATCCTGAAGACCCTGAGAATCCTCAGCAGGCGTAGCACCAGCGCATAATGTGCACCGGTAATTGCCAGCGCAATATAGCTTGGCAGTATGGCCAGCAGGTCGATGATGCCGTAAAAGCTTTTTGCGTAGTTCCAGGGGTGAGGCGAACAATACAGCCTGGCCAGGTATTCAACGGTGAATATAATGGTAAAAAACCATTCCAGTGCGAGCAGTAAGTCATCGTACCTGGGGTGCAGTGCATTTACCGAGTCGGCAATAACCGCCAATACGCTGATAATAATGGCGGCAATAAGGAAGATATCAAAGGTTTTAC
>JAERSU010000288.1 GCA_016845445.1 Oceanospirillaceae bacterium
GGAAGGCCGCACCCAGGGCAGCGCTGACCGGTTTGAGGTTTATTGATTTTGACTTGGACATAGCAACTCCTGATTCTCGTTTGTTTGCGTGAGTAGTTTGTTTGCGTTCATGGTTCGTTAACTTTTCAAGCTTGTTTACGTAGCCGGTTTTATGGCACCTACCGCGTAGCCATGGGTTCTGAGACTCATGTTCAAGACGAAAAGTTCACCCATGTTACGGGATTTGCGTAGAAAAGTTACTTTCCGGACAGGAAAAGTTACAAGCCGGCTCACAAGCAGCCTGGCCGCTCAGGCACAGAGATTGAGCTCTTTTTGCTCAACAAAGGTCTCACTGGCCGGCTGCTGTTGCGCTGCGCCTGCTGCATTGGCTTGATCGGCTGCATTGGCTTGTTCGCTGGCCCAGGCACTATAACCTTCGGCGGCTACTTGCCTTGCTGCCAACCACTCAATGGCTATTGGAAAGACATCCTCAACAGCTTGCGGGTGGTGCAACATGCTTAAATGATTATATTTTTCAGACTTGCCCTCACTGTGATCGAGTATCACCGTGCGAGCGTCATGTGGTCCCAGTTCCTCAACAAAGCGCCGGACATCTTCGGTTGGCGCGTAGACGGTATCGCCAGTTGCCGCAAAATGCAGCCCCGCCGGTACCGGATTCTGTTGTAGTGCAGCACGGTAATCATAGCCATCACTATCGAGCCACTGCTCTTCACGCATCCAGCGTGCATAAACCTTGAACCATTCGGCACTTTCATCGACATCACCCAGCATCAACCGGCGCGCGGGAAAATACCTGCGCCAGTGTACCAGCCAGGCAGACATGGGATGGCAGATCAACCGATGGAATAACCTGGCCATCCTGCCGACAGGCTTATGCTGGCGCCGGCCACCAAAAAATATCATCTCGGTCGCCTTGCGTTCATCGTCTTCGAGCCGTGCCCAGGCTGCCGCCAGCATCACCGAACCAAAACCGTGACCTACCCAGATTTGTGCTTCTCTCTCGTCACTATCGCGCAGGAAGTGCTGGTCTTCGTCGTTGTGCGGACACTGGCCAATAGCCCGGAGTAGACGGGGAATGGCACAATTTACCAACTCGGAAACGCTTAATGTTGATTCTGCCGTCTCGCTGGCCAGGCTGCGGCCACGATGCCCGAGGTCGGCAACAAAGACTTCGTAGCCCTGCCTGGCAAAATACCAGGCCAGGCCCTGCCCGGATTCGTTGTAAAACACCTTGCCGCTCTCTGCTTCGCCATGCAGCATAAAAATACGGCGCGGCGCGGCCGCGTGGCGGCTGGCCAACTGCTGGAGTTCGGCGATAGGAGTGCCCTCACCAAAAACCGGGGTAAACCGGCGCAGGTGAAACTGCTCGTTATTGGGCATCGATACCCAGATTGATTGCCGGGCTATATGATCTACTGGATGATCTACTGGATGATCTACTGACTGGTCTACCAGCTGCCCTGGTTGTGATCCGGCCATTGGTGAAAGGGGAGCTTCAACTTGATCAAAGCCGCCAAATGCGTCCAACTGCACTTCGCTGCGACCGCTGCCACCGTTTAATGAAGAATGTACTGGTTGTGATTTATTTTGTTCCATGCCTTGGTCGTTCGCTCAAAGGAAACAGGTACAGACGTTTTCAGTTGCTGAGCAAATAGCGAAACCCGTAGCTCTTCAATTAGCCAGCGAAAATTCGCAACCGCAGGATCAGAAAACATTGCATGCGGGTATTTGTATAGCAGAGTTCGCAGCGGTTGCTCGACAGATGCTAACTTTTCACACAATTGGGCATCCTGCTGCGCCGAACCACTCAAGCGGTCCAGCCTCACGACTATTGCTTCCAGATAACGCGGATAATCACGCAAATGCAAAAAACCGGCTATCTGCATAAAACCTGGCGACAACAAGCCCTTTAACTGGGCATCTATATCTTCGCATTGCAACGCAAAGAACTGCCGCCTTTGTTGAAGCCGGTCACAAACCTGCCGGTAATTTTCAAGGCATTGGTACATGATGGCTTCAAGCTCAACGGCTTTTTCTACGATACCTGCCTTGCCTCGCTGCAGGCAGGCAGCAAATGCATCAGCATCGCGGGGGATGTCATTGCCCTGCAAGCAATTGCCTTGCAAACAACAATCCTGCAACGCAGTCTTGATGATGTCGATAAGCAGGTCGTCGCGATTGCCCAGCTGCACAAATGGCAAAATAGCACGTGAGTCGCGGCAGAGGTTTTTTTTCAGGTAGCGAACCTTGTCGGGCATTGCCAGCATCAAGAGTTTTAATACGCCGTCCCTGCTGGCTTCCTGTGCCTCTGCGGCGGTACTCGCCAGGTCAAGGGTTACCGAATCGCCAGCATCAACCAGCGCCGGAAAACCGCGCATTTGCGAGCCGTCCTTTTGGTAAACATGGCTATCCTCCAGCTCGCCAAAATCCCATTGCACAATTTGCGTACGCTTGAAACCCTCCTCGGCAAAACTTGCCACCGAATGCTCAAGTTGCTCACGTGATTGCTCAAGCAACTGCGACAGCGACCTGCCACTGCGTCGTACTTTTGCCTTTTCGTCGACAATCTCGAAACGCATCCTGCAATAATCGTCGAGCTGGCTTTGGCAAATTTTTGCCCATTCCACGGTATCAATGTCTACCTGCCGGGGGATACGAATTTGTTCGGCCAGTGCCTGTACCAGTGGTACGTTATCCTGCTCGTACCGCTTTTGCTGCATGATGGGCAGTATCTGCTCAACCAGTTGCGGTACGGGTACCAGTTGTTTACGGATAGTCTTGGGCAGGCTCTTTAC
>JAERSU010000289.1 GCA_016845445.1 Oceanospirillaceae bacterium
GTGCTAGGCCCGGCTTTGCCCAATAGGGACTGGCGCTGAGCAACCCCAAAACGGTGTTGTTCGTCAACGATGATCAGGCCTAATTGATGGTAGGTGACGGCTGCTTGGAACACCGCATGGGTGCCGACAATGACTTGGGCACTGCCGTCGGCAATAGCCGCTAAGGCCTGCCTGCGCGGCGCCGCCTTCTGCTTACCTGCTAACCAGGTGATGTTGATGCCCATGGGCTCTAACCATTGACGAAAGTTAATCAGGTGCTGTTCGGCAAGGATTTCCGTGGGAGCCAGGATAACTACCTGATAGCCACTATCAATGGCTTGGCAGGCAGCCAGAGCCGCAACAATGGTTTTGCCGGAGCCAACGTCACCTTGTACCATGCGCACCATGGGCTTACGTTTAAGCGTATCGGTTTGGATTTCCTGCCAGACACGTTCTTGTGCCGAGGTTAAGGCAAATGGTAATTGGCTTAACAGCTGGTGCGCGGTAAGCCCTTGCGGCTGAAAAGCCGGGGCTGGTGTATGACTGGCTTGGCTGCGTGCTTGCTGCAAGCATATTTGATGAGCAAGCAATTCTTCAATAATTAAGCGCTGATAAGCGGGTGTTTGAGCGGCATTGTGTAGATCAAATTCTTCAGCTGCTTGGGCTTGCCTAGGAAAGTGTAATTGCCTTAGGGCAGTTTCGATATCAGGCAGGTGCAACTGCTTGGTAAGCTGCTGTGGTAATAATTCAGGTAACCAGGTACTGTCTTCGTCATACACTTGCCAGGCCATTTCTACTAGCTGACGCATGCGAGTTTGGCTGATGCCTTCAGTTATTGGGTAGACCGGCGTCAGGGTGTCTTCCAATGGCGGTGGCTCGCCATTAAACAAGCGGTATTCTGGGTGTACCATCTCTAAACCTTGGGGGCCGGGGCGCACCTCGCCAAAACAGCGGATAGTTTTGCCCCTAACGAAAGCCTTGGCTTGATTGGCATGGAAGTGAATAAAGCGCAGGTTTAAACGGCCGCCATCTTGTTGGGTCTGCACTTGCAGGCTGGTGCGGCGTCCGCGCTGTAGGCTGGTACCAACCACCTCGGCCTCGATGAGGCAGTGCATGCCTGGGCGAAGTTGGTAAAGGGGCAAAATGCGCGTCCGATCTTCATAGCGTAGGGGGAGGTGTAGCAATAGGTCGGCCAGATGATGAATATGCAGTTTGGCCAGTTTTTCTGCCAGCGCCTTGCCCACACCGTTGAGCTTAGTAACGGCAGGTGGAGGGGAAAGACTAGGGGGCGTGGCCATGACTAGCGGCGGCTAAGTCGAATTACACCAGGCAGAGTCCTTACTGCTTTGATTACCTGGGCCAGATGGACACGGTTGCGAACAGAAAGATTGAGATGCACTTCGGACAACTTGGCGTCCTTCTCGTTGACGTCAATCTTTTCGATATTGGCATCTTCAGAAGATACGCTGGCGGCAATGGTGGCGATAATACCGCGGCTGGCGGTCACTTCGATATCTAGGTTGACGTCAAATTCCAGATCACCGGTGTCAGCCCATACCAAGGGCATAAGCTTGGATTTTTCCTTGCCGATTTCTTTGATGTTGTTGCAGAAGGTACGATGCACAACGATGCCGTGGCCGGCATTGACGTGGCCGATAATGGTATCCCCGGGAATGGGGCGACAGCATTTGGAGTACTTCACCATCAACCCTTCGGTGCCGTGAATCTGCATGGGTCCCATGGTCTGCTCTTGATCATCATTGTCTTGCTGATCGGTGGTTAAGGTGTGGACCACTAAATAGGCGAGTTGGCGCCCTTGGCCAACATTGGCCAGCAGCTCATCTAGGTTGCCTAGTTTGTTATGTTTCAGGTAGGTAGACAAACGCTTGGCGTCGATGTCTTCTAGTTGCATATTTAAGTTGCTTAGCTCTTGGGTAATCAGGCGGCGACCCAGTTTGATGGCATCGTCTGCAGCCTGATTTTTTAAGGCGTGACGAATGTTACTGCTGGCTTTGGCGGTAGCGACAAAGCTGAGCCAGTGGACATTGGGTTTGGCTGATTGGGTGGTGACGACTTCTACCGTATCACCACTTTCTAGTGGGTGGCTTAATGGGGCTAAGCGGCGGTTCACTTTACAAGAAATACAGCTGTTGCCGACATCCGTATGCACAGCGTAGGCAAAGTCTACTGGGGTGGCGCCTGCTGGCAGGGAGTAAACCTTGCCCTTGGGAGAAAAGACATAGACCTCATCGGGGAAGAGATCATTTTTCACATGATTGATGAATTCCATGGCATTACCAGAACGCTTTTGCATTTCCAACAATTCTTGAATCCACTGCTGAGCCCGGTTATGGGCACCCTGAGCACGGGAGTTCTCGTTCTTATAGAACCAGTGTTCTGCAACACCATGGTTGGCGATGTCGTCCATGTCCTTAGTGCGAATTTGAATCTCGATGGGCGTATGCATGCCGGAACCAATACGGTACAGGGTGGTGTGCAAAGATTGGTAGCCATTGGCTTTGGGAATGGCAATGTAGTCCTTAAAGCGGCCAGGTACGGGGCGGTACATATTTAAGTGATGCACGGCACCTAAAATACGATAACAGGTATCCACCTTATCCGTGACAATGCGAAAGGCAAACACGTCCATGATTTCACGGAAGGGTTTGTTTTTTTCCTGCATCTTATTATAGATACTAGCGAGGTGTTTTTGGCGGCCGCTTATCACGCCGGGTAACTGATCTAGTTCTAGGCAGTGTTGCAGCGCTTCCTTAACCTGCTCCATCAGCGCCTTACGCTCGCCACGGGCAGCGTCGACCGCTCGGGAAATGTATTTGTGCCGCATGGGGTGGTAGGCAGCAAAGGCCAAATCTTCCAACTCTACCTTGAGATCATGCATGCCGAGTCGACCGGCAATGGGGGCATAGATATCCGTGGTTTCCCGGGCAATACGGCGCCGGCTGTCGGGGCGCATGGCACCAATGGTGCGCATGTTGTGCAAGCGATCGGCCAGCTTAACAATGATAACGCGAATGTCTCTGGCCATGGCAATGGCCATTTTTTGGAAGTTGTGAGCTTGGCTTTCGGCGCGGGTTTTAAATTCCAGGTGCGTCAGTTTACTGACCCCGTCCACTAGATTGGCAATGGTTTCACCAAACTGCTCTTGCATGGCTTCTTTACTGACTTCGGTGTCTTCTAACACGTCGTGCAACATGGCCGCCATCAAGCTCTGATGATCCATGTGCATGGTGGACAAGATATTGGC
>JAERSU010000290.1 GCA_016845445.1 Oceanospirillaceae bacterium
TTCCAGAGCCGCAGTGAGACCAACGAAATTTATATACCGCCAGGGCCACGCCTGGGCGACTCGGTGGTCGAATTGAAAAATGTGTCCAAGTCCTACGGTGATCGTGCCCTGCTGAGCGAAGTCAGCTTTAGCATTCCCAAAGGTGCTATTGTTGGTGTGATCGGCGGCAACGGCGCTGGCAAGTCAACGCTGTTTCGTATGATTACCGGTATTGAACAGCCCGACAGTGGCGAAATCATCATAGGTGAAACGGTGCAAATAGCCCATGTCGAGCAAATGCGCGACGAGTTGCAAGACGACCAAACCGTATGGGAAGCCGTATCCGACGGCCACGATATGTTACAAATCGGTAGCTACGAAACCTCATCGCGCGCCTATGTCGGCCGCTTCAACTTCAAGGGCACCGACCAGCAAAAACTGGTGGGCAACTTATCTGGCGGTGAACGCGGTCGACTGCAACTGGCCTGCACGCTAAAACAAGGCGGTAATTTTTTACTGCTGGACGAACCTTCCAACGACCTCGATGTTGAAACATTGCGCGCGCTGGAAGAAGCGCTACTTAACTTCCCCGGCTCGGCAATGATTATCTCGCATGACCGCTGGTTCCTCGACCGTGTGGCAACGCACATACTGTCCTATGAAGGCGACTCCGAGGTGGTATTTTTTGAAGGCAATTACACCGAATACCACGCCGATTTTGTCGAACGCAAGGGTAATGACGCGCAACCCAAACGTATGCGTTATAAAAAGCTGAAATAAACCCTATGAGTGTATCTACCCCTTACCGCCCGGCCCATTTCAGGTTAATTAACGGCCTGGGTTCGGCTCTGGACAAGCTGGGCATACAGCCTGCTGTTAACGCTGACAAAATATTTGCCCGGGCACAAAAGAATACCGGCCTGAGCGACTTTGGTGACCCCTGGTTCGAAACACCCATGCGTATACTTATCGACTCACTCGATAAGGAAGCGGGCTTGCATACTATTGGCCGACTGGCTGCGCCACAGCAAATTACCGCGTCGATGGAAAAACGCCTGCAACTCATTGACTGGTTTAAACAGCATCCGGAGGAAGAGCAGGAGCAAATAACCGCACCCATTTTTATTGTTGGCCCGCCGCGTACCGGCACTACAATATTGCACCAGTTAATGTCGCAGGACCCGGCCAACCGTGCACCGGTATCCTGGGAAGTGGACCAGCCTATTCCGCGCCCCGACCCTGCCAATTACGACAATGACCCGCGCATAGAAGCCTTTGACCAACGCATGGCCATGGTCAACAAGCTGGCACCCGATTTTGCGTCGATACATGAAATTGGCGCCAGGCTGGCACAGGAATGTTTGGCTATTACCTTGTACAACGGTTACAACGTTGTCTGGTTGCTCAACTACTTTGTGCCCTCTTACGTCGAGTGGTATCGCAACGCCGACCCGGAGCCTTCGTTTCATTTTCACAAACGTTTCCTGCAGATGTTCCAGGCCACGCACAAGGGAGACTGGTGGTTATTAAAATCGCCCGCCCACCTGAATGCCATAGAAGCCATACTCAAGGTTTACCCCGATGCGCGCTTTGTGTTTACCCACCGCTCACCGGTCGACATTATGGGCTCGTTAGGCAGTTTCACCTGGAACCTGACCAGCATGTTTACCGACAGCCGCCTGGACCCGAAAGCGATTGGAGAGCAACAGGTGGAGTTGTGGCACTACCTGTTGAGCGAAAGTATGCGGCAGCGCGACAGGTTACCCGACCAGGGTGAGAAGTTTTACGATGTACAGTTTGGTGACCTGGTCAGCCAGCCGGTAGATACGGTGAAAGATATTTACCGGCATTTTGGTTTACCGTGGCCGGAAACCATGGATAAAGGAATAACTGATTTCCTGGCAGCTAATCCACAGGGCAAGTATGGTAAGCACAGTTATGCCTTGGGGGATTATTTTCTTGAGGCTGACGCAGTGAGGGAGAGGTTTTCGGATTATATTGAGAGGTTTGGGTTGGGGTGAGGGGTTTATTTCGTCGTCTTCATGTAATTTTCTTGTCATTCCCGTGTAGGTGGGGATTTAGTACCTATCTTGTCATTCTCGCGTAGGCGGGGATCCAGCACCTATCTCGTCATTCCAGCGTAGGTGGGGGTCCAGCACCTATCTCGTCATTCCCGCGTAGGTGGGGATCCAGCACCTATCTCGTCATTCCCGCGTAGGCGGGGATCCAGTGCCAATGGCACCTGTTTTCTCGCCTGACGGCGAGTTAGTCGGGGGCAGCCCGACAGCTGGTCACTTTTCTTTGCTCGTGCAAAGAAAACTGACGAAAAGAAAGCACGCTGGTAGACGCGACCAGGGCGCAATGAGCCTTGTATGTTACGCCAGTACAGTTTCTCAGGCTGGATCAGTTTAAACGCTGGCAGGGGCATTTGTGCCTTCAACACCCTGTCGGGCAGCAAGCACTTTTTATGAAAAGAGCTCAATAAGCCTGAAGCTTATTGAGGGTGCCTGTCGGCACTGGATTATTCGCTAACGCTTATATGCCCTGCGGGTGCACCCCTTCGGGG
>JAERSU010000291.1 GCA_016845445.1 Oceanospirillaceae bacterium
TATATATAGAGAATTACGTGACCATTAAATTAACCCAGTACAGCCATGGCGCCGGTTGCGGTTGTAAAATTTCCCCGCAAGTATTAGACACCATTTTAACCAGTCAATTAACCGACCTTGCACCTGTCGATAAGAGTAAATTACTGGTTGGTAATGACAGCCGTGACGATGCTGCTGTGTACGATCTCGGTGATGGTACGGCGGTGGTCAGTACCACAGACTTTTTTATGCCTATTGTTGATGATGCATTTGATTTTGGTCGTGTCGCAGCAACCAACGCCATCAGCGATATCTATGCCATGGGTGGCGAGCCACTAATGGCCATTGCCATTTTAGGCTGGCCGATAAATACCTTGCCTGCAGAAGTGGCCGCTCAGGTAGTCGATGGAGCGCGAGCTGTTTGTGCTGAAGCGGGCATGATGCTGGCTGGGGGGCATAGTATTGATGCCCCAGAACCTATTTTTGGTTTGGCGGTTACCGGGCGTGTCAGCATTGATCAATTAAAACGTAATGATCAGGCTCAGGACGGTGATTTGTTGTTGTTAACCAAGCCCTTAGGTGTGGGCATTTTAACCACGGCGGAAAAGAAAGGCATATTGCGCCCAGAAGACACGCAGTTGGCCCGTGACAATATGGTTAAGCTTAATACTATTGGTGCCAAGTTGGCCAAGATCAGTGGGGTACATGCGATGACTGACGTCACAGGGTTTGGATTACTTGGTCATCTGTTAGAGGTTTGTCGTGGCAGTCAATTGCAGGGCGAAATTCACCAAGCGCAGGTGCCTTTGCTCACTGACTTAGATTATTATCTAGAGCGCCAAGCTATGCCTGGCGGTAGCGCCCGTAATTATGCCAGCTACGGTAAGTACCTTGAAAATCTAAGTGAGCGACAAATAAACGTTTTTTGTGATCCGCAAACCAGTGGTGGCTTGTTAGCAGCGGTTGCGGTAGATAGCCAGGCAGAAGTTGAGCAGATGCTAAGCGAACAAGGCCTGCAGGCCCATTGGGTCGGTCAGTTAAGGGCGCCTGGTACAAACCATCAGCCATGGATTCAATTACTACCATGAATTTGCCCAGCCCAATAACTGCGGTAGATTATGATGACCTATTGGTAGAGCAGCGTCCGATGATCGATCTGCGGGCCCCCGTTGAATTTCGCAAGGGCGCCTTTCCCAGTAGCATCAGCTTGCCATTAATGAACGATCGCGAGCGCGAGCTAATCGGTACCTGTTACAAACAACAGGGCCAGGACGCGGCCATTGAGCTTGGTCATGAACTGGTGCAGGGCAGCATTAAACAACAACGGGTGCAGGCCTGGGCAGAGCAGGTAAAGCGGCAGCCGAACACCATTATGTATTGTTTTCGCGGTGGTTTACGTTAACGTATTGCTCAGCAGTGGTTGGCCGATGCGGGTTACCCTATTGCTTTTGTGGAGGGGGGCTACAAGGCCATTCGGCAACACTGTATCAAGCGTACAGAAGAACTGGTTAAGCGGCTACCGGCCCTTGTCTTAAGTGGCCGTACCGGCACTGGTAAAACCCGCGTGCTGACAGATTTCCCTCGTTACATTGATCTTGAGGGGCTGGCTAATCATCGTGGTTCTAGCTTTGGTAAGCAGTTGGACCCGCAGCCTACGCAAATTAATTTTGAAAGTGCACTTACGGCCACATTAATTCGCTTAAGTCGCCTTAGTCACAAGGCCATTGCCTTTGAAGATGAAAGTCGCTTGATTGGCCGTTGCATGATACCCGAATGCCTGCAAGCAAAACTCAAACAGTCGCCTATTTTGGTGTTAGAAGACGACATGGAATGCCGTATTGAGCGTATTTTACAAGAATACGTCATTGAAGCCACAGAACTGCGTAAACAGCGCTTTGCCGATAACCAATTGGCTTTTGAAGACCTATCAACCAGTCTGACCAAGAGCTTGCATAAAATTCGTAAACGTTTAGGTGGTCAAGCCCATCATGATGCACAGGCGCTACTTGTCAATGCGCTCCAGCAGCAGTCGCTTACGGATAACTTTGAAGCGCACAAAGATTGGATTGCCTTCCTACTTCAACGGTATTATGACCCCATGTACGACTACCAGCTATCCCTTAAAAGCGAACGGGTCGTTATTCGCGGTAAAGCAACCGAACTTAAACAATGGTTGCAACACCATCATCCAGCTTAGCCGTTGTCACAGCAACGGTCAGTAGAAGGAATTAAAAATGAAATCCAGAGCTGCAGTTGCCTTGGCCGCCGGCCAACCACTAACCATCGCAGAAGTTGACGTTGCAGGCCCCAAGGCTGGTGAAGTGCTTGTGCGCATGGTAGCCACTGGCGTTTGTCATACTGACGCCTTTACCTTATCTGGCGCTGATCCAGAAGGCATTTTTCCATCCATTTTGGGTCACGAAGGTGGTGGTATCGTGGAAGAGGTAGGTGAAGGGGTAACCAGCCTTGCCGTTGGTGACCACGTGATTCCTTTGTACACACCCGAATGCGGTGAGTGTAAGTTCTGTAAGTCAGGCAAGACCAACCTGTGTCAGGCCATTCGTACTACTCAAGGTCAGGGCCTAATGCCTGATGGCAGTACCCGTTTCTCCCTTGACGGCCAGCCGCTGTACCATTACATGGGTACATCCACCTTCTCTGAATACACGGTAGTGCCAGAGATCGCTTTAGCCAAGGTCAATAAAGCTGCGCCACTAGATAAGGTGTGCTTGTTGGGTTGTGGCATTACCACGGGTATTGGCGCGGTCCTCAATACTGCCAAGGTTCAGCCTGGTGATACGGTGGCCGTTTTTGGTTTGGGTGGTATTGGTCTCAGTGTGGTACAAGGTGCTGTTATGGCTGGTGCCAGTCGCATCATGGTTGTCGATATTAACGAAGACAAGTTTGACATGGCGCGCATGCTCGGGGCGACAGACTTTGTTAATCCAAAAAATTACGATGCGCCTATTCAAGAGGTCATCGTTGAGCTTACCGATGGTGGGGTTGATTACTCCTTTGAATGTATCGGTAATGTTGACGTAATGCGTTCGGCGCTAGAGTGTTGTCATAAGGGCTGGGGTGAATCAGTGATCATCGGCGTCGCTGGTGCTGGGCAAGAAATCAGCACACGTCCGTTCCAGTTGGTGACCGGCCGAGTTTGGCGTGGTACTGCCTTTGGCGGAGTGAAGGGCCGTAGTCAACTACCTGATTATGTTGAGAGATACATGGCTGGTGAAATCAAGATTGACCCTATGGTTACTCACACCATGGGCCTAGATGATATCAACAAAGCTTTCGATTTGATGCACGGTGGTGAAAGTATCCGTTCTGTAGTAATTTTTTAAGGATTAACCCATGTCCCTTAAATTACTAGCTGATATTCGTGTTCATGGTGGCCAATTGCGGCGCTATGAACATGCATCAAGCAGCACCAAAACCAATATGGTGTTTGCTGTGTTTCTACCATCTTCTACGCAAGCTAAACCGGCGCCAGTGTTATACTGGCTGTCTGGTTTAACCTGTACGGATGAAAACTTTAGTCAGAAGGCTGGCGCTTTTGCACTGGCAGAAGAATTGGGCCTTGCCATCGTCATGCCAGATACCAGTCCCCGTGGCTTGGCTTTGCCAGGCGAGGACGATAGCTATGATTTTGGTAGTGGTGCGGGCTTCTATGTGAACGCTACCCAGTCTCCTTGGCTAGATCATTATCACATGTATGATTATGTTAACAAGGAACTGCCTGAGCTTATTGAAGCCCACTTGCCAGTTACAGATCAGCGCTCCATTAGTGGTCATTCCATGGGTGGTCATGGCGCCCTAATCAGTGCCTTAAAGCAGCCGGGACGCTTTGCTTCGGTGTCTGCTATGGCACCCATTTCTTCTCCCAGTGGATGCCCTTGGGGCGAAAAGGCCTTTAGCGGGTATCTTGGTGAAGATGCCAATGCTTGGGCACCATGGGACGCCAATGAACTGGTGCAAGCCAATATGGCTGCTGGTATTGAGCCACAAGCCCTGTTGGTTTGCCAGGGTGATGCTGATCCTTTCTACAGCGAGCAGTTGCGACCAGAAGTGTTTAGCGCTACCTGCGCACAACTAGGCTACCCATTGGATTATCGTTGTCGAGAAGACTATGACCATAGTTACTACTATATTAGTAGTTTCATTGGTGAGCATATACGGTATCATGCACAGCATCTACAACTGATCTGATACCCAACTCGTTAGTCATGACTGCAAAACCAAGACAAACTCGTCACGGCCACATGGCCCGTGTTTCTAAATTAGCCTTGGGCGATGAGTCCATGCCGGTACGATTTATGTACAAAACCGTACCGGAACACGCCAACGACACAGGGTGGCGCTTGTTTACCGGCTATGAAACAGACGAATTTCTTGCAGACTTTGATAACTTAGAGCCTTTTCCACTGGAGCCTCTGGTGGAAAAGGATCCTTCCCTTGATGCTTTATTAGATCATAATGCTGGTACTGTGTGGGAACGTCCACCTGGCATGCCTTGGCAGCAGGTGCATGATTTTGAGATCCCTTATGAAGAAGTTGAAGTCGATGTCATCGATGACGCTGATTTAATGGAACCGGTTTACAAGTAAGCGCCGCGGCTTGTTGTTATGATATTAAACTATCAGCAATTCAATGGCGGCCATGGCACCCCTTTGGTGGTGATTCATGGTCTATTTGGGGCGCAAGATAATTGGCGCAGTCATGTCTTACGCTGGAGCGAAGATCGCCATGTCATCAGCATGGATCTGCGTAATCATGGCCGTTCTGGACATACAGACCAGATGACCTATCAGCTCATGGCTGCAGATGTGTTGGCAACCTTAGCTAGCCTTGGCATTACCAAGTGTCATATCTTGGGGCATTCAATGGGTGGCAAGGTGGCCGCTCAAATTGCCTTTAACCAACCACAATACCTGCATAGTTTGATAATGGCCGATATTGCACCGGTCGCCTACGCGCCTCGACATGAGCGTGTATTGGCCGGATTGAGGGCCATTGATCTAGCCACCTTGGCAAGCCGCAAGCAGGGCTTGGATATTCTTCATGGGCACGAACCCGATAGCAAGGTTTGTCAGTTTCTGATTAAAAGCCTGTATCGCAATGAGGCGGGTGAATTTGCTTGGCGCTTTAATATCGATGCCATTGAACAAGAGTATGACCATATTAGTGCGGCACCTGCAGGCCAGCCCTTCGCAGGCCCAACATTGGTACTCAAAGGTGATCGATCGGAATACATTCAGGCGCAACATCGCCCAGTGTTTGCTCAGATGTTGCCATACACACAGTTGAAAGTGATGACAGACTGTGGCCATTGGCTGCATGCCGAAAAACCGGATCTTTTTGTACGCCTAGTAAAGCGCTTTTTACACCAAGTTGAATTGACCTAATGAAGATTCTGCTGTTGTCAGCTTATGATGCAGATAGTCACAAGTATTGGCGTCAACAATTGGTAGCCAATCTGCCAGAGTATGAGTGGACACAGCTCGTCTTGCCAGGGCGGTATTTTAACTGGCGCATACGTGGCAACAGTCTACAGTGGGCACTAGAACAACAAACTGTCCTGAGAGCCGGCTATGATTTAGTGATCGCCACCTCCATGGTTGATCTCTCTGCGTTAAAAGGCTTTGTGCCTCAGTTAGCCAGCACCCCCAGTATTGTCTACTTTCACGAAAACCAGTTTGCCTATCCGCAAGGCCAAGGCGGGCATGCTTTTCTGGAACCGAAAATGGTTAATCTGTACAGTGCATTTGCGGCTGACAAGTTGTTGTTTAATAGTGAGTATAATCGCCAAAGTTTTCTCTTAGGGGTAGCAGAATTTACTAATAAGCTACCAGAAAAACTACCGGGCTTGGTAACTAAGCTGAGGCAAAAATCGGACCGAATACCGGTGCCAATAACCTTGTATCAACAGGCAGCAGATGGCTGTCGTAAGGTGCAGGGAATACCGCAATTGGTGTGGAACCATCGTTGGGAATACGATAAGGGCCCAGAGCTTTTGTTAGCCTGTGTAGATGAGCTGCAGCGCCGCAATATAGCATTTAAATTACATCTGCTCGGCCAACAGTTTCGGCGCATTCCCAAGGCCTTAAAATCCTTGCAGGACAAACATAGGCATTGTTTAGGAGAAGTTGGATTTGTCACTAGTCGGTCTGACTATGAAGCCCTATTAGGGCAGAGCGATTATGTCTTGTCTACGGCTGATCACGAGTTTCAAGGTTTGGCTGTTGGTGAAGCCATTCAGTGTGGCTGTTTACCCTTATTACCGGACCGCTTGAGCTACCCAGAACTGGTGGGTTTGGAAAACTGCTTTGCTAGCGCTGCTGAACAGCCTTTGAGTTTACCTCAGCAGGCCAATGCCATGGCTGACAAGTTGCAATTCTGGCAGACCATGGAACAACCAGAGCGGCTTAGACGTTGGCAATCCATGGCCGTTCGTGATTGCCATTGGGATTATTTGGGCGCCGAGTATCGACAGCATATAGAATCACTAATTTCCCCTATGGTAAAATGACCCGTCGTTACTCAATCTGTACCTCCTCATGACTCGTGCAAAGAAAAAAATGCCTTCAGTGGCTGGCCAAACCTTTAACCCCTATAAAAAGAAAAAGCCAGAAAAGGAAGCTTTTCATCCGGATAGCTATCGCACTCGCAAACAAAAGAATCAAGCCGCTAAGAAAAAGCAGAAGTCTGTTTATCAACAGCACCTAGAGCAAGAAAATTAATTCTGCTCGATACTGTTAGCGCTTGAAATCCAATTAGTTAGCCCCATAAATCTAGGCAAGCGGAAATACCGCTGTGAAACTAAACTAGAAGACTAATTGGAGTATCCCTTTCTATGAGTAACACAGCTCAAAAGGAAACCATGGGCTTCCAAACGGAAGTTAAGCAACTACTGCACTTAATGATTCATTCCTTGTACAGTAACAAGGAAATTTTCCTTCGTGAATTAATATCAAATGCCTCAGACGCTGCTGATAAAATGCGCTTCGCGGCCATTGCCGATGGCGCCTTATACGAAGGCGACAGTGATCTGGCCATTCGCTTGGCATTTGATCAAGAAGCCAAAACCTTAACCATTTCTGATAATGGCATCGGCATGAATCGTGACGATGTTATCGAGCACTTAGGTACCATTGCTAAGTCGGGTACGGCTGAGTTTCTGCAAAACTTGACCGGTGATCAACAAAAGGATTCGCAGTTAATTGGCCAATTTGGTGTTGGCTTTTATTCTTCCTTTATTGTTGCCAAGCAGGTTGAAGTCTACACCCGTAAGGCAGGCTTTGATGTCAGTGAAGGTGTGCATTGGGTTTCCGCCGGTGAAGGTGAATTCTCTATCGAGCAGGTTGAGTTGCCGCAACGTGGCACGACCATTGTTTTGCATCTAAAAGATGATGAAACAGAATTTGCTGATGGTTTCCGTTTGCGTAATTTGGTGCGCAAATACTCTGACCATATTTCTATCCCGGTGGTTATGGAGAAGCAGCATTTCGGTGAAGAAGATGCACCGGCAGAAGCTGAAGAGGAAACCGTCAATACAGCCACTGCCTTGTGGACCAAGCCGCGAGCTGATGTTTCAGCCGAAGAATATCAAGAATTTTATAAGCATGTGGCCCATGACTTCCAGGATGCCCTGAACTGGTCTCATAATAAGGTTGAAGGTAAACTCGAATACACCAGTTTGCTATACCTGCCTAGTAAAGCCCCCTTTGACATGTATCAGCGTGATGCCAATCGTGGTTTGAAGCTCTACGTGCAGCGCGTATTTATTATGGATGAGGCAGAACAATTCCTGCCCATGTACCTGCGCTTTATCAAAGGTGTGGTGGATTCCAATGACTTGTCATTAAACGTATCTCGCGAGATCCTGCAAAAAGATCCGGTCATAGATTCCATGCGTTCGGCGTTAACCAAGCGTGTGCTTGATATGCTAGAGAAGATGGCCAAGAAGGACGCGGATAAGTACCAACAGTTCTGGCAGGAATTTGGTCAGGTGTTAAAAGAAGGTCCCGCCGAAGACTTTGCTAACAAAGAAAAAATTGCCAAGTTGTTGCGTTTTGCTAGTACCCTAGATGACTCTGCAGAGCAGAATCATAGCCTAACTGACTATGTTGCTCGTATGCAGGAAGGCCAAGATAAAATCTACTATGTTGTCGCTGACAGTCATAATACCGCTAAAAATAGCCCGCATTTGGAAATCTTCCGTAAGAAGGGCATTGAGGTATTGTTGCTTTCCGATCGTATCGATGAATGGTTGATGTCTCACCTGATGGAATTTGATGGCAAGCAATTACAGGACGTCGCCAAGGGCGACCTTGACCTGGGTGCTATCGAGGACGAAGCGGATAAGGCTGCCAAAGAGCAACAGCAAGAAAAGCTTAAGGATTTGGTTGAGCGCGTAGAAAAACTACTGGCAGAGCAGGTTGAAAGCGTGCGGGTGACCAATCGCTTGACGGATTCACCTGCCTGTTTGGTGGTCGCCGAACATGAAATGGGTGCGCAAATGCGTAAGCTTATGGAAGCAGCAGGTCAAGCCATGCCCAGCACCAAGCCAACCATGGAGCTAAACCCTGAACATCCATTAGTGACTAAGCTAGATCAAGAAGCCGATGAAGATCGCTTTGCTGATTTGACCCAAGTACTATTTGATCAGGCACTATTAGCCGAAGGTGGACAGCTGCAAGACCCATCCGCCTACGTGAGTCGCCTCAATAAGCTATTGCTAGAACTATCGGCCTAGCTGTCGAACAGTTGAAGCTACCAAGCCCGCTAGTCCGCGGGCTTTTTTTTGTCTGGTGGTACCGTCGTCCAGCATCTACCACAGGCGCCGAATGGGTATACTCTTTTTAACCTCGCGGGGAAACCCGGCGCTATAGCTTAAAAACAGTATACCCATCCGACACCTCCAAGCTAGTGACTGCTCGCTGGTACATCTCCAAGATAGGCTGCCCAGCCCTGTAGCTACTAACAACCAGCACAAGTATTGCTTGCAACGAGCTAGTCAATATTGACACAGCCTGACGGCTACAGGGTGCGTCAATGAGTCTTGGAGATGCTGACGTCAGTAGCTTTAAGATAGGGGCGTCGGGTGAGGAACCTTTTCTTGAGCTATAGCGCCGGGTTTCCCCGCGAGGTCAAGAAAAGATTCATCGCCCGGCGGCCGTGCTCGGAAGTCAAAGACGGTACCACCAGACCCAAAAAAAGCCCGCAATGTAGCGGGCTTGGTATGCTTGTGTGCGTTTAGACGCTGCAATAGAGGCGGTGTAGGGTGCGAATGACTTCTGAAGCACGACTGTCAGACAAGGAGTAGTAAATGGTCTGTGATTCGCGACGGGTCTTTACTAGGCCGTCTTTGCGAAGTACAGCCAGGTGTTGGGAGAGGGCTGACTGGCTTAAACTGACCTGATCATTAAGGTCAGATACGGACAGCTCTTTGCCTTCTAAGTTACACAGAATTAGCAATCGACTTTCATTGGCGATAGCCTTTAGCATCTGCGCTGCTGATTGGGCATTGGCCTTCACATCATCCAAAGAAACTTCGGTGTCTGACATGGTAAAATTCCTAAAATAATAAATGCTAAATAAGCGTCTGCTTAATTTAGCGTATATTACTACAAATGTGCAAAATCGACAATTATTTGAGGTTTCGGTTATTAGCCAAAATCAATTTCTGCCCAAATAGGGCAATGATCCGAGGGTTTCTCCATGGCGCGAATGTCATAGTCGATACCCCCTTGCTGGCATTTCTTCATTAAGCTTTCAGTGAGTAGAATCTGGTCGATACGCAGACCACGGCGAGGCTCTCGTTCAAAGCCTTTGCTGCGATAGTCAAACCAACTGTACTGTTCACCTTGCGGATATAGCTGTCGGTAGGAGTCCCTAAAACCATAGTCTAGCAAGCGTGCCATCCACTGCCGTTCTTCCGGCTGGAAACTGGTTTTACCGGTGCGCAACCAGCGTTTGCGGTTGTCTTCGCCAATACCTATGTCCGTATCAGTCGCTGAAATATTCATGTCGCCCATCACTACAAGATTATCGCTGGCTTTATGACGATCTTCTAACAGTGCTTGCAAGCCTTGGTAGAAGGCACGTTTTGCCGGATACTTGGTGTCATGATGTATGCTTTCACCTTGGGGAAAATAACCGTTATAGACGGTCATATTATCACCATTAGGCAAGGCTAATTGTGCGCCCACAAGGCGTTTTTGCGACTCCTCGGTATCGCCTGGTAGACCCTTGTAGGTTTCAACAATAGGTAAATTGGTCATTAGGGCCACGCCATAATGGCCTTTTTGCCCATGGGTGATGATCTGGTAACCCAGTTCAGCCAGGTCAGCATGGGGAAACTCACTATCTTGTACCTTGGTTTCCTGTAAACCAATGACGGCGGGTTGATGACTATCCACAATAGCTTTAACTTGGTGAATACGTGCCCGTACACTATTGATGTTAAAAGAGATGAGTTTCACTCGTTGCTCCTAGATTGCACTAAATTTCCTTTATTATAGCTAACCTTGCGGCCAAGTTGGAAAGAAAACAAAAAGTTGTTAGTTAGCCCTTTTAAACTGCTACAATGAC
>JAERSU010000292.1 GCA_016845445.1 Oceanospirillaceae bacterium
GCCTGGGAATTCGTATTCTTCTAGCAGTTCACGCAATTCCATTTCAACCAGCTCTAGCATCTCTTCGTATTCTTCAGAGTCTGCACCGCCACAGTCTTCTGCTAGCAGGTCAGCTTTGTTTAGGAATACTACGATGTAAGGCACACCTACCTGACGAGACAGCAAGATGTGCTCACGAGTCTGAGGCATTGGGCCGTCAGTCGCGCCACATACTAGGATGGCGCCGTCCATCTGTGCAGCACCAGTGATCATGTTCTTAACATAGTCAGCGTGTCCAGGACAGTCTACGTGTGCGTAGTGACGCTCTGGAGAATCGTATTCCACGTGGGAAGTAGCGATGGTGATACCACGCTCACGCTCTTCAGGAGCGTTATCGATTTGTGCGAAGTCTTTCAACTCACCACCCCAAGTCTCAGCACATACGCGAGTCAGAGCAGCAGTCAATGTGGTTTTACCGTGGTCAACGTGACCAATAGTGCCGACGTTTACGTGCGGCTTACTACGTTCAAACTTTTCCTTAGCCATGAGTAATTTACCCTTTCTAAAAATTAAAAAAATTAGGCTTGATTAATAACCGCGTCAGCAATATTTTGAGGCGCTTCAGCGTAACATTCAAATTCCATTGAGTAGCTGGCTCGGCCTTGGGTTGCAGATCGCAAGTCCGTAGCATAACCAAACATCTCACCAAGAGGAACTTGGGCATTGATGACTTTACCAGCTGGCGTGTCATCCATTCCCTGAACAAGACCACGACGACGGTTCAGGTCACCCATCACATCGCCCATGTTTTCTTCAGGAGTCACTACTTCAACCTTCATGACTGGCTCAAGCAGACATGGATCTGCTTCTTGAGCATACTTCTTCAAAGCTTGAGAAGCGGCAATCTTAAAGGCCATTTCATTAGAGTCTACATCGTGGAAAGAACCATCATAAAGACGAGCCTTTAAACCAAGCAGTGGGTAGCCGGCTATGACACCGTTTTGCATCTGCTCTTCAATGCCCTTCTCAATGGCTGGGATGTATTCTTTTGGAATAGCACCACCCACGATTTCATTAATAAACTCCAATCCTTCTTCATCAGAAGGACTAAATTCAACGACAACGTGACCGTACTGACCACGACCACCCGATTGACGAGCAAACTTGTGGTTGGCATCAACGCTTGCACGAATCTTCTCACGATAGGCCACACGAGGCTTACCGATATTGGCTTCAACACTGAATTCACGACGCATACGATCAACGATGATATCCAGGTGCAATTCACCCATACCAGCGATGATAGTCTGACCCGTTTCTTCGTCTGTCTTGACACGGAAAGAAGGATCTTCTTGGGCCAATTTACCCAAGGCTACACCCATTTTCTCCTGGTCGGCCTGTGACTTGGGCTCAACCGCAACGGAGATAACAGGTTCAGGGAATTCCATGCGCTCCAGAACAATTTGTTGGTTCTGGTCACACAGGGTATCACCTGTAGTCACGTCTTTTAGACCAATGGCAGCAGCGATGTCGCCAGCGCGTACTTCCTTGATCTCTTCACGATCATTGGCATGCATTTGAACCATACGACCAACACGCTCGCGCTTACCCTTAACAGAGTTCATCACGGCGTCGCCGGAGTTCAACACACCAGAATAAACCCGCATGAAAGTGAGGGTACCCACAAATGGGTCCGTGGCAATCTTAAAGGCCAATGCGGCAAAGGGCGCATCATCGTCGGCAGCACGAGCTTCGGTGAGTTCTTCACCACGCTTGCTTTCAACAGTACCTTCGATTGCCTTCACTTCCAGGGGTGATGGCATATATTCAATAACGGAGTCTAGTACCGCTTGCACGCCTTTATTCTTAAAGGCAGAACCTGCGTGCACCAGCACAATCTCATTGGCTAGGGTACGGGCACGTAGACCAGCTTTCAGCTCTTCATCTGTCAGCTCGCCTTCTTCCAGGTACTTGTCCATCAACTCGTCATTAGCTTCGGCCGCAGCCTCTACCAACTGCTCGCGATATTCTTCAGCCTGGTCAAGCATATCTGCTGGAATGTCTTCCAGATCATAAGTCATACCCTGGTCAGCTTCATTCCACATAATGGCTTTCATGCGGACCAGATCAACAACGCCCTTGAATTCATCTTCGGCACCAATGGCCAAATGAATCGGCACCGCATTGGCACCCAAACGTTCTTTAAGCTGGTCAACAACCATCAGGAAGTTGGCACCCATACGGTCCATCTTATTGACGAACACCATACGTGGTACGTGATACTTATTAGCCTGACGCCAAACGGTTTCCGTTTGCGGCTGCACACCGGAGGAACCACACAGTACAACCACCGCGCCATCCAATACTCGCAGGGAACGCTCTACTTCAATGGTGAAGTCAACGTGCCCAGGAGTATCAATGATGTTCACCCGGTGGTCATCAAACTGCTGGTTCATACCCTTCCAGAAACAGGTAGTCGCAGCGGAGGTGATAGTAATACCACGCTCTTGCTCCTGTTCCATCCAGTCCATGGTGGCGGCACCATCGTGCACTTCACCAATTTTATGAGACAGGCCCGTATAGAACAAAATACGCTCCGTAGTGGTGGTCTTACCCGCGTCAACGTGGGCGACGATACCAATATTACGGTAGCGGTTAATAGGTGTCTTACGAGCCATTGCTTAAGTCTCCGACTGAAATTAGAAGCGGAAGTGAGAGAACGCCTTGTTGGCTTCAGCCATACGGTGAACGTCTTCACGCTTCTTAACCGCAGCACCTTTGCCATCAGCAGCGTCTAGGATCTCACCAGCTAGACGCAGGGCCATGGACTTCTCACCGCGCTTACGGGAGTAGTCTACCAACCAGCGCATTGCTAGAGCAGAACGACGTGCAGGACGTACTTCTACAGGTACCTGGTAGGTCGCACCACCAACACGGCGAGACTTAACCTCAACCATAGGGGCGATGGATTCCAGTGCCTGTTCAAAAACTTCAAGGGGATCATTGCCACTGCGCTCTTGGATCTTGTCCAGGGCACCGTAAACAATACGTTCAGCTACGGACTTCTTACCAGAGATCATTACATGGTTCATGAACTTGGCCAAAGTTACGTTTCCGAACTTAGGATCAGGTAGAATTTCGCGTTTCGCGACAACTCTTCTTCTAGGCATGATGGGCCTCAATTTTCTTCAGGTTATGTTCAGGATCAACCTTATGTTGACCTGCCCTTACTCTTATCGGTTCGATAAGTCTAACGGCCTACCCCGAGGGGTAAAGCGCACAGCTTATGCTGTGTATATGACAGTCAGAAGAATCTAACTGTCGAAATCATTAGGACTTAGGACGCTTAGTACCGTACTTAGAACGACCTTGCTTACGATCATTCACGCCGGAAGTATCCAGAGAACCGCGTACAGTGTGGTAACGAACACCTGGCAAGTCTTTTACACGACCGCCACGGATCAGTACTACAGAGTGTTCCTGTAGGTTGTGACCTTCACCACCGATATAGGAGGTAACTTCAAAACCATTAGTCAGGCGCACACGGCACACTTTACGCAGAGCAGAGTTAGGCTTCTTAGGGGTGGTTGTATACACACGAGTACAAACGCCGCGACGCTGAGGACAGGCCTGCAGTGCAGGTACGTCACTCTTGTCAGCTTTACGCTTACGAGGCTTACGAACCAACTGGTTAACTGTTGCCATTAAGCAAACTCCACATTTAAGTTAGACACAATCAAAGCAACCCATTTGCTCTGACCGTCATTACCCAATAATCAGACAGGACTATACAGCCCTGCCAATTTCGGGCGGTGTATTATATGCTTTATCAAAGCTTAAGGTCAACATCATCTACTTATGAAGAACAACTAAAATGGCAAAAATAATCACCTGGTAAACACTAAGCTTTATGCACACACTTCAATCGATGCCTAGCTTTTTACGGATATAGTCGCTTTTAAGGTGTTTGGCAAAGTCCATGGGATCACACTTCTGCCCAGCTTCATTGAAATCAATAGGACCGACGCGCTCAGCAATAGCCAGTGCCGCTTTGTTGAGTTCAATAGAGCGCTTACCAATACCCATTAATGCGGCGCCCATAGACAACCTAACAGTCTTAGACTCGTCATCGATGCGTGCGGAAATCTTCTCCACTTGAGCCATAAACATGGCATCTGTTAGGCGTTTATTTTTCTTTTTTGACAATTCGTACCACAAGCCATAGGCGGACTTCTTGCGTAATTCGTCATCACTTTCTGTCCATCGCAAAGCAAGATCAATTGCTACTGGCGACTTAGCTAGGGTGGCATCACAGGAGCTAAACACATGGGTCAACATACCTTTACCAAGCTGCTCAACCTGCTGCTCGGCCTGCTCTAAGGTGATCTGTTTTGGCTCATCAATGAGCAAACCAATGACCTTGGCATCGTAAACATCAGACTCCCACAAGGCCAGGGCCAGCTTTCTATCACGACCTATCTGTTTAGCCAACTTTCTCAGCACCGTAAGCCCAATGCCATAACTAGACAAGCCACCGGTGTCAGTCATCTTCTGCCAATTATTGATACCCCGTTCGTTCTTATTAGCATCAAGCAGCTCTAATACATCTGCTACATTCATTATATTTACCCTTCACTAATCACTCTTCCTGCATTACTTATTAGCATAAGCCATTAGAATTTTACCAGGCAACAAAAAACCCGAGTTGTTTTCACATACTCGGGTTTTCGGAGATTTGGGGATCTGACCCTTAGGTCAGACCCTTAATTACTCAGCGGACATCTCAGCCTGTAGGGCTTCGATTAGGCCAGCTTGTACTTCTTCAGCCGTTACTGTCGCCGTACCGTCTTCCAGCATCTGCTGCTGACGCTTACGCTTGCGCTCGCTGTGATAAGCCAAACCAGTACCCGCCGGGATCAAACGACCTACCACGACGTTTTCCTTCAGGCCACGCAAGTGGTCTTTCTTACCCGTTACCGCACCTTCGGTTAGTACACGAGTAGTCTCCTGGAAGGAGGCCGCGGAGATGAAGGATTCAGTCGCCAAGGACGCCTTGGTGATACCTAGCAGTACGCGCTGGGCGTGTGCCTGAATACCATCGCTGCTATCCATACGCTCGTTCTCTTCTAGGAAGCGAGTGTATTCAACCTGATCACCCTTGATCAGCTTAGTGTCACCAGAAGCAACCACATCAACCTTACGCAGCATCTGACGTACGATAACTTCGATGTGCTTATCGTTAATGCCTACACCCTGTAGTCGGTATACTTCCTGTACTTCAGTGGCAATGTAGTTAGCCAGTGCTTCAACACCTAGGATACGCAAGATATCGTGTGGGTTAGAAGGACCGTCGGCGATTACTTCACCTTTTTCTACGGTTTCACCTTCAAACACGTTTAGTACGCGCCACTTAGGAATCAGCTCTTCATAAGTATCGGAACCGTCCGTTGGGGTAATTACCAAGCGATTCTTACCCTTGGTCTCCTTACCGAAGGAAACGATACCAGAGATTTCTGCCAAGATAGCAGCATCCTTTGGCTTACGTGCTTCAAACAAGTCAGCAACACGTGGCAGACCACCGGTGATATCCTTGTTACCGGCACTTTCCTGAGGAATACGTGCCAGCACATCACCAACCTTAATATCGGCACCGTCGTTGATGCTCAACAAGGCACCACCTGGCAGTGGGTACTGGGCAGGCGTGTCAGAGTCGGCCATCATGATGTCCTTACCCTTGGCATCAACCAACTTAACCATTGGGCGCAGGTCTTTACCAGCGGCTGGACGCTCGGCAACAGGGATAATCTGAATAGTCGTCAGACCAGTCAGCTCATCGGTGTTACGGTGGATGGTGATACCTTCTTCCAGACCTACAAACTGCACCTTACCGTCCAATTCAGACACGATTGGGTGAGTGTGTGGGTCCCAGGTAGCAACCACAGCGCCGGCTTCAACGGCAGCACCGTCGGTCATCAAAATGTTAGAACCGTAAGGCAGCTTATAACGCTCACGCTCACGACCGTGCTCATCAGTCACACCCAATTCCACGGAACGAGAAGTAGCTACCAAGCTGCCATCTTCGCGAGTTACCGCCTTGAGGTTGTGCAGACGAATTTCACCGCCGTTCTTCACTTCAATCTTATCGGCAGCAGCAGCACGGGATGCCGCACCACCAATGTGGAAGGTACGCATGGTTAACTGAGTACCTGGCTCACCGATGGACTGGGCTGCAACCACGCCCACAGCTTCACCAATATTAACCAGATGGCCACGACCAAGGTCACGGCCGTAACAGTTAGAACATACGCCGTAACGAGTCTCACAGGTAATTGGGGAGCGAGCCTTGATCTCATCAATGGAGGACAGTGCATCGTCATTTTCGATACGCTCAACCCAACGCTCATCGATGAGGGTGCCAGCAGGAATCAGTACTTCCTGAGTGCTTGGATTAACCACATCAACGGCTACGGTACGACCCAAGATACGATCGGACAGAGGTACGATTACGTCACCACCTTCGATCACTGGCTGCATAATCAAGCCTTCTTCGGTGCCACAATCAGTCTCGGTCACTACCAAGTCCTGGGCCACGTCTACCAAACGACGCGTCAGGTAACCGGAGTTAGCTGTCTTCAAGGCCGTATCGGCTAGACCCTTACGAGCACCGTGAGTGGAGATAAAGTATTCCTGTACGGACAAGCCTTCACGGAAGTTTGCCGTGATAGGGGTTTCGATGATGGAACCATCTGGCTTAGCCATCAAACCACGCATACCACCTAGCTGACGCATCTGAGCAGCACTACCACGAGCACCGGAGTCGGCCATCATATAAACAGAGTTAAAGGACTCTTGTTCGACTTGATTACCGTCAGAGTCAGTTACCGTATCAACCTTCAAGGTATCCATCATGGCGCCGGCTACCAGTTCGTTAGCACGGGACCAGATATCGATGACCTTGTTGTACTTTTCGCCCTGTGTTACCAGACCGTCGCGGAACTGACCTTCAATTTCGCGTACTTCTTCTTCTGCTTCACCGATGATAACGGCTTTCTTCTCTGGGATAACGAAGTCGTTAACACCCACGGAAGAGCCAGAACGGGTGGCATAAGAAAAGCCGGTGTACATCAGTTGGTCAGCAAAGATTACGGTTTCTTTCAGACCAACATTACGATAACAGGCGTTAATCAAGTTAGAGATTGCCTTCTTCTTCATGGCCTGGTTAATGAGGCTGTAAGGCAGGCCCTTTGGCATGATAGAAGATAGCAAGGCACGACCAACGGTAGTATCAACCCGCAACTGGTTAGGGATCATCTCACCGCTGTCTTCGTCGCGCTCATATTCAAATACACGCACCTTAATCTTGGCTTGCAGATCTACCTGCTTAGCACCGTAGGCGCGTTCTACTTCAGCAACATCAGCAAATACCATGCCTTCTCCCTTGGCGTTGATACGCTCACGGGTCATGAAGTAGATACCTAGTACCACGTCCTGAGAAGGCACGATGATCGGCTCACCGTTGGCAGGCGAGAGGATGTTGTTGGTGGACATCATCAGAGCACGAGATTCCAACTGAGCTTCTAATGTCAGTGGCACGTGTACGGCCATCTGGTCACCGTCAAAGTCAGCGTTGTAGGCCGCACACACAAGTGGGTGCAACTGGATCGCTTTACCTTCGATCAGTACCGGTTCAAAGGCCTGGATACCCAAACGGTGCAAAGTAGGTGCACGGTTTAGCATCACTGGATGCTCACGGATTACTTCAGCCAGAATATCCCAAACTTCAGCCGTCTCACGCTCAACCATCTTCTTGGCAGCCTTGATGGTGGTAGCAAGACCACGCAGTTCTAGCTTGGAGAAGATAAATGGCTTAAACAGTTCCAGGGCCATCTTCTTAGGCAAACCACACTGATGTAGCTTCAAGTATGGACCTACTACGATTACCGAACGACCGGAGTAGTCAACACGCTTACCCAACAGGTTCTGACGGAAACGACCCTGCTTACCCTTGATCATATCAGCCAAGGATTTCAGAGGACGCTTGTTGGAACCAGTAATGGCGCGACCGCGACGACCGTTGTCTAGTAGGGCATCGACAGATTCTTGCAACATACGCTTTTCGTTACGCACGATGATATCTGGGGCAGCCAGATCCAACAAACGCTTCAAACGGTTGTTACGGTTGATCACACGACGATACAGATCGTTCAAATCAGAAGTGGCAAAACGACCACCGTCTAGGGGTACCAGAGGACGCAGATCAGGTGGCAAGATTGGCAATACATTCAATACCATCCACTCTGGCTTGTTACCAGAGTGCAGGAAAGCTTCCATTAGCTTCAGACGCTTGGATAGCTTCTTGATCTTGGTTTCAGAATTGGTGTTAGGAATTTCTTCACGGAGCTGCGCTACTTCATGGTCCAAGTCCATGTCTTTTAGCAGACCCTGAATGACTTCGGCACCCATCTTGGCATCAAAGTCATCACCGAACTCTTCCAGTGCTTCAAAGTACTGTTCGTCGTTCATTAGCTGACCACGCTCTAGGGTAGTCATACCTGGATCGATAACAATGAAGCTTTCAAAATAAAGTACACGCTCAATGTCACGTAAGGTGATGTCCAGCAGCAAACCGATACGGGATGGCAGGGACTTCAAGAACCAGATGTGCGCCACAGGGCTAGCAAGTTCAATGTGACCCATGCGCTCACGACGCACCTTGGCCAGCGCCACTTCTACGCCACACTTCTCACAGATAACACCACGGTGCTTAAGCGCTTGTACTTACCACACAGACATTCGTAGTCTTTTACTGGACCAAAGATCTTGGCACAGAACAGACCTTCACGTTCTGGTTTGAAAGTACGGTAGTTAATGGTTTCTGGCTTTTTAACTTCACCAAAAGACCAGGAACGGATCATTTCTGGAGAAGCAAGACCGATACGAATAGTGTCAAATTCGTCCGTGTGGCCTTGAGCCTTCAATAAATTTAATAAATCTTTCATTGCCTTCTCCTACCTTATTCAGATTCCAACTCAATATCGATACCCAGAGAGCGAATCTCTTTGATCAACACGTTGAAGGATTCCGGCATACCAGGCTCCATACGGTGGTCGCCATCTACAATGTTCTTGTACATCTTAGTACGGCCATTAACGTCATCCGACTTAACTGTCAGCATTTCCTGCAAGGTGTAAGCTGCACCGTATGCTTCCAGTGCCCATACTTCCATCTCACCGAAGCGCTGGCCACCAAACTGTGCCTTACCACCCAGCGGTTGCTGAGTAACAAGCGAGTAGGAACCAGTAGAACGGGCGTGCATCTTGTCATCAACCAGGTGGTTCAGCTTCAGCATGTACATGTAACCCACGGTTACTGGACGCTCAAAGCGATCACCGGTGCGACCATCATACAGCCAAGTTTGACCAGAACGATCCAGACCACCTAGCTCTAACAGACGCTTGATTTCTTCTTCCTCAGCACCATCAAATACAGGTGTTGCCAGAGGAATACCCGCCTTCAGGTTCTTGGCCAGTTCTAGGATCTCGTCGTCGGAGAAGCTATCTAGGTCTTCACGACGATTACACTTGTCATCGTTGTATACCTTGTCCAAGAATTCGCGGATATTGGCTACCGCCTTACCACGTTCTTCTTGCAGCATTTCTTCAACACGCTCACCCAGCCCCGTAGCGGCCATACCCATGTGGGTCTCTAGGATCTGACCAACGTTCATACGCGATGGCACACCTAGGGGGTTCAATACGATGTCGACAGTCTTGCCTTTTTCGTCAAACGGCATGTCTTCAACAGGCATAATGACGGAAATTACACCCTTGTTACCGTGACGACCGGCCATCTTGTCACCTGGCTGTACGCGACGCTTAACCGCAACGTAAACCTTAACAATCTTCAGCACACCTGGTGCTAGATCGTCACCAGTTTGTAGCTTTTTCTTCTTGTCTTCGAACTTCTCGTCCAGTTCTTTGCGCGTCTCTTCCAGAGATTGCTGAGCTAGTTCCAACTGCTGTTGCAGGGCATCGTCAGCCATGCGCAGCTTGAACCATTCGGACTGTTCTAGACCTTCGAGCGCTTCAGCAGTTAGCTTGTCGCCCTTCTTGAAGCCAGCACCACCATTGACTTCTGCGCCAGTCAGAGCAGAAGCTAAACGGCCATAGGTGGCTTCAGACACGATACGGAACTCGTCATTCAAGTCCTTACGAATCTGGTCCATTTGCTGTTGTTCAATAGACAAGGCACGCTGGTCCTTATCAACACCATCGCGAGTAAATACCTGTACGTCGATAACGGTACCCTTGGTACCTGTCTTCACGCGCAGGGATGTATCTTTCACGTCGGAGGCTTTTTCACCAAAGATGGCACGTAGTAGCTTTTCTTCAGGAGTTAGCTGAGTTTCACCTTTTGGCGTTACCTTACCAACTAGAATGTCACCAGGACCGACTTCGGCACCAATATGCACGATGCCAGATTCGTCCAGCTTAGCCAGAGCACTTTCACCCACGTTAGGAATATCAGAAGTGATTTCTTCGCTACCCAGCTTAGTATCGCGAGCCACACAGGTCAGTTCCTGAATGTGGATAGTGGTAAAGCGGTCTTCCTGCACAACGTTTTCGGAGATCAAAATGGAGTCTTCGAAGTTGTAACCATTCCAAGGCATAAAGGCGATACGCATGTTCTGGCCCAGAGCCAGCTCACCTAGGTCAACAGAAGGACCATCGGCCAATACGTCACCACGCTCAACCACATCACCCAGATTCACAATAGCACGCTGGTTGATGCAAGTATTTTGGTTAGAACGGATGTACTTGGTTAGGTTGTAGATATCCACACCCGCATCACCGGCTGGGGTTTCCGCATCATGTACCTTAACTACGATACGACCTGCATCAACAGACTCAACCACACCACCACGGTTAGCCACCACACACACGCCAGAGTTCTGGGCTACGTGGCGTTCCATACCGGTACCGACCAAAGGCTTTTGGGCCTTCAGCGTTGGTACTGCTTGACGCTGCATGTTGGAACCCATCAAGGCACGGTTGGCGTCATCGTGTTCCAAGAATGGAATCAAGGAGGCGGCAACAGAGACCACCTGACGAGGCGATACGTCCATATAGTCAACGCTTTCTGGCGACATCAGGGTAAATTCGTTTTCGTGACGAACGGTTACCAGATCTTCCACAAAGCGATTGTTGTCATCCAACTCAGCGTTAGCCTGGGCAATGATGTGCTGGCTTTCTTCGATGGCAGACAAGTAAATAATTTCATCGGTAGCCACACCGTCTGCAACCTTCCTATAAGGGGTTTCAAGGAAACCGTAATCGTTGGTACGGGCATAGGTAGACAGGGAATTGATCAAACCGATGTTTGGACCTTCAGGGGTCTCGATGGGGCATACACGACCATAGTGAGTTGGGTGTACGTCACGCACCTCAAAGCCAGCACGTTCACGGGTCAGACCACCTGGGCCTAAAGCGGAAACACGACGCTTATGAGTTACTTCAGACAGCGGGTTGTTCTGGTCCATAAACTGGGACAACTGGCTGGAACCAAAGAATTCTTTAATGGCGGCAGACACAGGCTTGGCGTTGATCAGATCCTGTGGCATTAGGCCATCGGCTTCGGCTAGGCTCAAACGTTCCTTAACCGCACGCTCTACACGCACCAGACCTACACGGAACTGGTTTTCGGCCATTTCACCAACGGAACGCACACGACGGTTACCTAGGTGATCGATATCATCAACCACACCTTTACCGTTACGAATGTCAATCAGGGTCTTCATCACCGCAACGATGTCCTGATCATCCAAGATGCCTTCGCCAGTTTCATCCCCACGACCTAGTCGGCGGTTGAACTTCATGCGACCAGCGGCAGACAAATCATAACGCTCGCCAGTGAAGAACAGGTTCTGGAACAAGGTCTCAGCAGCTTCCTTGGTTGGCGGCTCGCCAGGACGCATCATGCGATAAGTTTCTACCGAGGCTTCTAACTGAGTACGCGTTGGGTCAGAAGTCAGGGTATCCGACATGAACGGACCACAGTCCAGTTCATTGGTGTAAATCAAAGGCAGCTCAGTAACGCCAGCATCGCTCAGGGCGCGTAGCATTTCCAAGGTAATTTCTGAGTTACAGTCGGCAATCAATTCACCCGTGGCTGGATTAACCAGATCCACAGCGGTCTTTTTGCCTAGCAGGTAATCTTCTGGCACTTCCAGCTTGTCGATACCGGCTTTTTCCAGTTGACGGATGTGACGCGCAGTGACGCGACGACCTTCTTCAATCAGAACTTCACCGTCAGCACCCTTAATTGGGAAGGTGGCGGTTTCGCCACGCAGACGGGAAGGCACCAAGGTCATGGAGTACTTGTCACCTTCAATGGTTACATCAACGTTTTCGAAGAAGTTAGCCAAGATTTGTTCGCTGGTGTAACCCAGAGCGCGCAGCAAGATGGAAGCTGGCAGCTTACGACGACGGTCGATACGTACAAACAACAGATCTTTTGGATCAAATTCAAAGTCCAACCAAGAACCACGGTAAGGAATAACGCGAGCGTTATACAGAAGCTTACCGGAGCTGTGGGTCTTGCCCTTGTCGTGGTCGAAGAATACACCTGGAGAACGATGCAACTGAGAAACGATAACACGCTCTGTACCGTTAACAACAAAGGTGCCGTTGTCGGTCATCAGAGGCATTTCGCCCATATAAACTTCCTGCTCCTTAATGTCCTTGATTGCCTTGGTCTTGGAATCACGGTCATAAATCACCAGGCGTACTTTTACGCGCAGTGGAGCAGCGTAGGTAATACCACGTAGTTGACATTCTTTAACGTCAAATACTGGCTCACCCAGCTTGTAGCTTACGTATTCCAAAGAAGCGTTGCCGGAGAAGGAAACGATTGGAAATACAGATTCAAAAGCGGCTTCTAAACCAACGTCGGTACGTTGGCCAGCGTCTTTGCCAGCTTGTAAGAATTTACGATAGGAGTCGATTTGAATGGCCAACAGGTATGGCACATCCATAACCGGAGGTAGCTTACCGAAATCCTTGCGGATACGTTTTTTCTCAGTATATGAGTAAGGCATCAGTTTTCCCCGATTTGGGTCTATATTAGACCGTTAGTAGGAAAGAAACTTAGGCTTCATGCCATAAGTTTGCTGTCTTATTCCGTTTTTGACCCTAGGCCACGGGTGGACTAATCCCGCTAAAACATGCTGTTTTACCAGCCTTTTTCGATTCTTAACCAGCCTTTAAAAAATGACTTTCTAAGAAGCGAAAAAGGCCGGTGGCAAATTTGCCACCAGCCATTTGCACTTGAACGCCCATTTAATCAAACAAGCCCCCAAGTTAGTAAGTCAAGCTTACTTGATCTCGGCCTTGGCGCCAGCTTCTTCCAGGTCTTTAACCAGAGCTTCAGCGTCTTCCTTAGAGATGCCTTCTTTGATGGCAGCAGGAGCAGACTCAACCAGACCCTTGGCTTCTTTCAGGCCTAGACCTGTAGCAGCACGAACGGCCTTGATAGCGTTAACTTTCTTCTCACCAGCGTCGGTCAGAATTACGTCAAACTCGGTCTTCTCTTCAGCAGCGGCAGCTTCGCCACCAGCAGCAGGAGCAGCAGCTGCAACAGCAGCAGTTACACCGAACTTCTCTTCCATTGCTTCGATCAGTTCAACAACGTCCATTACGGACATGTCGGCAACGGCATTGATGATATCGTCTTTAGTGATAGACATAACAATTCCTAAAAATAGTTTCTAATGCCCATTGTGGGCACGTTAATCATGTGGGGCGGCATATGTAGGTTGGGCTTCAGCCCAACTATTTGTCGGCCTGAAGGCCGACCTACAGTAATTATGCAGCTTCCTGTTCTTTTTGATCGCGGATTGCAGCCAGAGTGCGAGCCAGCTTGCTGGTTGCACCTTGCATTACGCTCATCAACTTGGCAATCGCTTCGTCGTATGTAGGCAAAGATGCCAATACGTCGATTTGAGAGGCTTCCATTAGGTTGCCGTCAAACGCCAGTGCTTTAACTTCAAACTTGTCGTTGCTCTTTGCAAAGTTCTTGAACAAACGGGCGCCAGCGCCTGGGTGTTCATTAGAAAATGCAATGATGCTTGGACCGCTGAAGGAGTCCTGCAGACACGCAAAATCGGTGCCTTCAACAGCACGCTTAGCCAGAGTATTACGTACAACACGTACGTAAACGCCGTTTTCGCGAGCTTCCTTACGCAGGGCAGTCATGTCAGTTACAGATACACCGCGGGAATCCGCGACAACTGCTGACAATGCACTGGTGGCTGCTTCGTTGACTTCTGCGACAATCGCTTTCTTGTCTTCGAGACCAATAGCCACGCTATTTCTCCTAGATAAGATTATCCAACTCTTTACTGCCAGCATTAGCAGTAAAGCCCTTGTTACGGTGTTGGACTCAGAATTCTGAATCGGGTTCACCGTCTGCGTAGGAAAATTAAGAAAGCCCTTACGGCTTTCACCTACGGTCTTTGACAATTCCAGCCTAGGCTGAAACCCTCAAATTGTTTTGGGGTCAGGCCCTTTAGGGTCTGACCCCGATGTTTTAAGTTCTTAGAACTTCAAAGCGCCGTGATCAACAGTCAGACCAGGACCCATAGTCGTAGACAGGGTTACCTTCTTCATGTAAACGCCCTTGGCAGAAGCAGGCTTCATCTTCTTCAGATCAGCCAACAGTGCCAGCAAGTTACCTTCGATCTGCTCAGCAGAGAAGGAAGCCTTACCCAAAGTACAGTGAACAATACCAGCCTTATCAGTACGGAAACGCACCTGACCAGCCTTAGCATTGTTTACAGCAGTCACAACGTCAGGGGTTACAGTACCAACCTTAGGGTTAGGCATCAGACCACGAGGACCCAAGATTTGACCCAACTGACCCACAACGCGCATGGCGTCTGGAGTAGCAATAACGACGTCAAAATCCATCTTGCCAGCTTTAACTTCGGCAGCCAGTTCGTCCATACCAACCAGCTCAGCGCCAGCTTCTTTGGCTTTCTCAGCGTTTTCACCTTGCGTAAATACAGCCACACGTACGTCTTTACCCGTACCGTTAGGCAGTACGGTAGAACCGCGTACAACCTGGTCAGATTTACGTGGATCAACACCCAAGTTTACGGATACGTCCAGAGACTCACCAAACTTAACAGTGGACAGTTCAGACAGCAGAGCAACTGCTTCGGAAACTTCGTATACCTTGCCAATTTCTACCTTTTCTGCGATAGCCTTGGCGCGCTTAGTCATCTTAGCCATTACACTACACCTTCTGTATTCAGACCCATGGAACGTGCGCTACCAGCGATAGTACGTACAGCAGCATCCATATCAGCAGCTGTCAGATCCGGCATCTTAGTCGTTGCGATCTCTTCTAGTTGCTCACGAGTAACGGTACCCACCTTCTCCGTGTTAGGACGAGCAGAACCGCTCTTCAGGCCAGCGGCCTTCTTCAGCAGTACAGCAGCTGGTGGAGTCTTGGTGATGAAGGTAAAGCTACGGTCAGCGTATACAGTAATAACTACTGGTACAGGCATACCTGGCTCCATGCTCTGAGTTTGAGCATTGAAGGCTTTACAGAATTCCATGATGTTTACACCGTGCTGACCTAGAGCAGGACCAACTGGTGGACTTGGGTTGGCCTTACCGGCAGCAACCTGAAGCTTGATATAGGCTTCGACTTTCTTTGCCATTGCAAAATACCTTTTTTGATGGGTACAAACGCTTGTTTAGAGCTCCCCGCTATTTCAGCATTCGTATTTACGAATGCGCAAAAACCCTGGACGCAGACTTAGCCACTCCAGGGTTTGATTCGCTCGACCCTTAGGTCGCTCGAGATCAGGACTTTTCGACCTGACCGAATTCCAATTCAACTGGCGTAGAACGCCCGAAGATCAATACCGCCACTTGCAAACGGCTCTTTTCGTAGTTCACTTCCTCAACCACACCGTTAAAGTCAGCAAACGGACCATCAATAACACGAACCATTTCACCTGGCTCAAAGATGGTCTTAGGCTTAGGTGCTTCTGCGCCGGATTCAACACGATCCAGAATCGCTGCCGCTTCACGCTCTGTAATAGGGGCAGGTTTGTCGGCCGTACCACCAATGAAACCCATTACTCGAGGTGTTTCTTTTACCATATGCCAAGTGTCGTCATTCATTTCCATGTTGACCAACACGTAACCTGGGTAGAACTTACGCTCACTGCGGCGTTTCTTGCCGGCGCGCATCTCCACAACTTCTTCAGTCGGAACCAAGATCTCACCAAAAAGATCTTCCATACCAAAGCGGTTTACTCGCTCTTGCAGCGACTGCATAACACGCTTCTCATAACCCGAGTAAGCATGAACGACGTACCAGCGCTTTGCCATGATCGTTTCCTACCTTTGATTAACCGATTAAAGAGGACACAGCCCAACTCAACAATGAATCCAGACCCCACAACAACAGCGCCATTACCAGCACTACTGCCACCACAATCAATGTAGTTTGCATGGTCTCTTGGCGGTTAGGCCAAACCACCTTACGGATTTCATTGCGCGCTTCCTTGAACATTACCAAGAAAGCCTTACCCTTCACTGTCTGCGCAGCAACAACACCAGCCACCACAGCAAGAGCAACCAGACCCAAAACGCGATACAGCAGGGACTGGTCTGAGTAGACAGAATTACCCACCACACCAACGGCAATCAGGGCAATAACGATAACCCACTTAATGGCATCGAATGAATTGCTTTGTGTATCTGATTTGGCGCTCATGAAGAAGCCTCTATCTTAATAATTACCAACCCTGTAAATACCTCACAGGATCTCAAAAATATGGCAGGCCAGGAGGGATTCGAACCCCCAACATTCGGTTTTGGAGACCGACGTTCTGCCGTTGGAACTACTGGCCTAGAACATTTATTTCGTCAATGCCTAATACATATACGAAAAGTTCGGGACGCGTATTTTATATGCACCCCATGCTATTTGCAAGCATCTAGTACCCAAAAAGCCCGCTAAAAAGCGGGCTTTTTTACATCAGGGTCAGACTCTTGGGGTCAGACCCTAGTGTGCAGATAGCAACGATTAAGCGATGATCTTGGCTACAACACCGGCACCTACGGTACGACCACCCTCACGGATAGCGAAACGCAGACCTTCGTCCATCGCGATTGGCGCGATCAACTCTACAGTCATCTGTACGTTGTCACCTGG
>JAERSU010000293.1 GCA_016845445.1 Oceanospirillaceae bacterium
AAGGAGAGTAGCCATGCTAGATCAAAGCCCATCCGTTGCTAAATATGCCCTTAACGATCGCTATCGTTTACCGCAAGGTAGGGTGTTCCTTACGGGTACCCAGGCCTTGGTGCGCATCATGATTGATCAGGCTCGGCGAGATAAACAGGCTGGCCTGCACACCGCTGGTTTTGTGTCTGGCTACCGTGGCTCACCTTTAGGGGCTTTGGATTTGGAATTGTGGCGCGCCAAAGGCGAAACCAAGGCCCACAACATTGAATTTATGCCAGCAGTGAATGAGGACCTAGGTGCCACTGCTGTGTTAGGTGCACAGCAAGCATCCCTTGATACTGACTGTGAATACGAGGGCGTATTCTCCATGTGGTATGGCAAGGGGCCAGGGGTTGACCGTTCGGGTGATGCTTTGCGTCATGGCAATGCCTATGGTTCTGCACCTAAGGGTGGTGTGCTCGTCGTGGCCGGTGATGACCATGGCTGCGTGTCTTCTTCCATGCCCCATCAGTCTGATGTGGCCTTTATGACCTGGTTTATGCCGGTTTTGAACCCAGCTAACGTGGGCGAGTATTTAAGTTTTGGCGAATTTGGATTTGCCCTAAGCCGATATTCCGGCACCTGGGTAGGCTTTAAAGCTGTCTCTGAAACCGTGGAGAGCGGCCAGTCAGTGGATATCACTACTGATAGGCAATTTACCCTGCCAGAATTGCCTGATTATCCTGGTGGATTACACGTACGCTATTCCGACCTACCTAGCCCAGAGATTGAACAACGTATTGGTCACAAGCTACAGGCTGTCGAAGCCTTTGTGGAAGCCAATCCTATTGATAAAAGAGTCTATGATGTCGCAAATGCTTCCTATGGCATTGTGACCACGGGCAAAGGTCACCTAGACCTGATGGAAGCCCTAAGATTACTAGGCTTAAATGAATCAAAATGTCGCCAGTTAGGTATTGATATCTATAAGGTTGGCATGGTTTGGCCCCTTGCTCGCAGGGACGCACTTGCTTTTGTAAAAGGCAAGCAAGAGGTGCTCATTGTGGAAGAAAAGCGTGGCATCATCGAAAGTCAGTTTAAAGAATACTTCTACGATTGGCCCGGTGATAAGCCAGAAAAGATGGTGGGTAAACATTCTGCTGTGGGTGAGGATTTAATTCCCTGGACTAGTGAGCTTAGCCCTAAAGCCTTGGCTGTTATTGTTGCCGAACGTTTGCATCGATTCTTCCCCGCTGAAGAGTTACCCAACAAAGCTCAGGCGCTAAATGAACCGGAACTACAACTGCTAAACCTACCCGGCGCCGTGCGTACACCCTATTTCTGTTCTGGTTGCCCCCATAACACCTCCACCAAGGTACCAGAGGGCAGCACGGCAGCATCGGGTATCGGCTGTCATGTGATGGCTAGCTGGATGGGTAGAGACACCGTTGGTTATGCACAGATGGGTGGTGAGGGTGTGCCCCATGTGGTGGCGTCCAAGTTTAACCGCGGCAAACATATCTTCCAAAACCTCGGTGAAGGCACCTGGTACCATTCTGGCTCTTTGGCTGTTCGTCAGGCGGTAGCCGCCAAGACCAACATCACCTATAAAATCCTCTTTAACGATGCTGTGGCCATGACCGGTGGTCAGCCTGTTGATGGCCCTGTTAGCGTGCAGGCCATTGCTCAGGCCTGTCGTGCTGAAGGGGTGGAACGCATTGCTATTGTCTCGGATCAAATAGACAAATTTAAGCGCACAGAATTTCCTACCAACTGCAGTTTTTCAGACCGTGCAGATTTGGATGCCATTCAGCGTGAGCTACGTGATATTAAAGGTGTCACGGTCATTATCTATGAACAAACCTGTGCTACGGAGAAGCGCCGCCGTAGAAAGCGTGGCTTAATGCCCGATGTGCCGAAGTTTGCCTATATCAACGAGCTGGTGTGCGAAGGCTGTGGTGATTGTTCTGTGGCGAGTAATTGCTTAAGCGTTGAGCCCAAAGAAACAGAATTTGGCCGCAAACGTAAGATTAACCTTAATAGCTGTAACAAGGACTTCACCTGTGTGGATGGCTTCTGCCCAAGCTTTGTGACCGTAGAAGGGGCGACACGCCGCAAAAAACAGGCTTCTGATCTGGATCTGCCTAAGTTGCTGGCACAGCTGCCTACACCGCCAATGCAGTATCTAGATAAGCCCTATGATCTGATGATTGCCGGAGTGGGTGGTACGGGCGTAGTGACCGTGGGTGCCCTAGTCACCATGGCAGCTCACCTAGAAAACAAAGGCGCCAGTGTGCTTGATTTCACTGGTTTTGCACAGAAGTTTGGCACCGTTATCAGTTATGTGCGTTTGGCTAACAGCCCCAACGACATCAATCAGGTACGTATTGAAGATGCCAGTGCTGAAGCCGTAATTGGATGCGATGCCGTGGTGTGTTCTGCGCCGAAAGCCTCTGTGCATTTAAAGCAGGGCACTAAGGTTGTGCTGAATAGAGCCGAAATGCCCACCGGTGATCTGGTGCTTTATCGTGATGCTAGCTTACAGATTGACGAACGCGAGCAGATGATCCGCCAGCGTGTGGGTAAGGACAATGTTCTGGGCTTTGACGCTAATGGCTTAGCAGAGAAATTCATGGGCGATTCCGTGTATGGCAATATTCTCTTGTTAGGTGCCGCCTGGCAACAGGGGCTGGTGCCTTTGGCAGAAGCCTCTTTACTTGAAGCCATGCAACTCAATGGCGTGGCTGTTGAGAACAACATCAAAGCCTTCCGAATAGGCCGTCTACTAGCTGGCAATCCACAACTACTAGCTCGCAATCAGGAAAGCAAGCCAGTGCAAACCTTGGCAGAATTAATCCAGCATCGCAGTGGCTACCTGACTGCATACCAGAATGCCGACTACGCCCGCTTATACCAACAAAAGCTGCAGGCTTTCAGTCAGAAGTTGCCAGACTGCATCAGAGAAGAAGCCATGCTGGCGGTGGCCAAGTCTTTATTTAAATTAATGGCAGTAAAAGATGAATATGAGGTGGCACGCCTGCAAACATCGGACGATTTCAAGCAGCAGCTAACTAACGAATTTGACGGCCAGTTTGCCGTTAAGTATCACTTTGCCCCGCCACTGATTAGTTGGCAACGCGATGCCAAAGGGCGTCCAAAGAAACGTGAGTTTGGTGCCTGGATAGGTCCTGTGTTGAAAGGGCTAGCTAAGGTAAGAAGCATTCGTGGAAGCTTCTTAGATCCATTCCGTTGGACTCAGGATCATAAATTGGATAAGGACATTTTTAATTGGTTTGAGAAGGTTTTATACAAGGTTTCTAAGTGGGACAAACCTGGCCAAGAAACTGAGTTGCTGGAAATTCTCAAAAGCCCTATGGATATTCGCGGTTATGGCCCCGTTAAGAAAGAAGCTTTTGCCAAGGTAAGCGCCGAAGTAAATGAAAAGTTGGGGCAAGTCATGGCTGAACGCTAAGATTTAACAGAAGAAAAAAAGCCCCCAGGGCCTGAGCGCAGGGGCTTTTTTGTTAGATCTTTACGCACCTAACGGAGAACAGGTAATCCTTAGATAAGGAGGAACGGTAAATTTCTCCGTTATGCATATTCCACCACTGGAAAGCCAGGGTGCGGTTAATGCCTTTGCTGTCGGTTGCCTCACTGGCGGTCCAGAATTCGGCATACCAACCTTGGGTGATGTACCAGCTGCGCCATTTTATCCCAGCAGGACGGGCAAAGAATTGATGCTTGTTGACTTGGGACTGGTCGATTTTATTAAACGGCCCGTCAACCTGCGTGTCCTTCAGGGTGTTGGCTAGATTATCACCACCGCGCCAACCGTTTTTGTTTAAATCAGCTTCTTTCATGCCGATGGTCTTTTCCAGCTTCATCCAGTCTTCATCTGTCGCTACACGGTAGCCCACAGGACAGATGTTGCGGGAGTCCGCAGCATCCTGCCAGCTATACAGGCGGCCATACTTTAACAAATTGGCTTCGTCATCCTTGGGGATAGCACCTGTGGCTACTGGCGTGCCATCTTGGAACCTGGTGGCACGGAGATTTTCTGCCAGCCAAACTTGTTCGCCGATGGTGACGGTGCGATAGATGTTGCCTTCAACATCCTGCACCGTATCTTCTAACTGATGTAGGCGGGCGTTGATATCATTGGCAGATGACACGCTTGCGATTGACATAAGTACTCCTGTAATAAATATGAGGAGAGCAAATATGAGTTTGTTCATTATAGAGACCAGTGCATGCCGGTTTCTTTTTCAGATAGCTCCCAAAGCTTGCTAAGCACTGGCTTGTCTAAAGCATGGGCTTCAAGCTTACATTCGCCCACAGGACCACTAAAGTACATTCTGCCCGTAGGGCCGTAGAAAGAGCGTTGCTCGAGGTTATCTTCGAGGGCACACATGAGTTCTGGACAAGAGCCCTGTTCAGCCGTTTGCGCTAAGCCAATTTTCACCATAAAGCCCCAGGTTAGTCGGGTAGCTAGGCTGGCTTTTTCGTTTATTAAAGAGGTGCTGGAGGCACCCGGGTGGCATACATAGACTTTAACATTACTGTTGTTGGCCGCTTTTAGCTTGTCTTGTAATTCGTAGGCAAACATCATCTGCGCCAGCTTACTTTGCGAATATACCTTGTTGGGGTGGTAGTTCTTGTCCCAGTTCATGTCATCAAATTGCATGGTCTTAATGCCCATCTTGTAGCCTTCACTGGCGACCACCACTATGCGTCCTTGGGAAGCTTCAAGGCGCTCAAACAACAGGCCACATAAAAGGAAGTGGCCATAGTGGTTGACACCTAGTTGGCTCTCGAAGCCATCGACGGTGAATTCTTGTTTGGCAATCTGGGCAATGGCGCCGTTGCACATGAGGGCATCAATTTGCGTGGTGATTTGCAGTACTTCACTAGCCGCTTGGCGCACGGAAGCTAGGTTACCTAAGTCCATCTTCACGAAGTGCACATCGGCATGGCTGCCAAATTCGGCCTTTAGTTCTTTGATAGCCGCTGCCGACTTACTTGGATTACGATTTAGCATTACCACCTTGGCACCCTTGGCAAGTAGCATACGTGTTGCTTGAAAACCGGTACCGGAATTAGCGCCGGTAATGACGTAGGTTTTGCCTTTTAGGCTGTCGATGCGGGCAGGTAACCAACCTTGTGGTCCAAAGTGTAGGGTAGCGGTCATGATGTGGGCTCCGTAAGAATTCATTTAGCTTAAGCTAACTATAACTCTCAGAAGTTTCCATAAATAGGCGAATTAGTCGCTATTAATTGCCTATTTGTATCACTTGTTGCTAAATAGATGTTTGCAGAGGTCTTGTTTCCATAAAAAAGCCCTCGCAGTACACACTGCGAGGGCGTTGATAGATGGTCTAGGTACACTTAGATAGCGTTTTCATCCAGGTCGACACACACGGCGCAGTCATCTTTAAAGATGCCAACTTTTACCAGTAGTGAATGCACCCAGCACCCAGCGCACCAACCAGCAGCAGCCTCAAGCCACATAAAGGTGAGGCATAAAGGTATGGTTACTAGTGGGGTAGCACGTGGCATCCAATTGCTGGTGGTGGGTAATAACTCGCTACCTGTAACGGCATTGACGGCTTCGGCCACAGGCACTGGGTTAAAGAAGAACAGGCAGGCGGTAACCAAAACGGTGCCAATTTTCCAGGCAAATTTCTTCGGTTGATAGGGGCGGTAGATGGGTTTGTGGTGGCGGTTCATGGCACCGGCTAGCCACACCATGGGGCTTAGCCACGCGGTCTTGTGATGCTGGGTGATGACCATTTCCCAGAGTACGTAGAGCAATAAGTATGACTGTGGTGTCCAGTCGTACACCTGGCGTACCATTTCCGCAGAATAGATTATTTGGCTGTCGAAATTGGTTTCCCAGGTATCTTCTATGGTAGAAGGGTCAATCAACCAAGCTGAACCATTAATGGTGTTATAGAAAATAATCAGGATATAGACAGGCACCAAAAACAGCATGGCGGCGCGAGTTCTAACGACGTTTTCATTCACCATTTCGTGGGTGAGAGGGTGAAATAGTGGATTCTTCATGCATGCCTCATATTTGTTATTAGCTTATTGTAATATGTTATAAGCTACAGGTATTTGCACAAAATTTCAAATTTCGTCCACCTTTAGGTGAGGTTTTCCAACAGTTGTTTTGCTTGGCTCCACTGTTTTGGTGCTTGACCGTACATGCGTTTAAACTCCCTACTAAACTGCGAAGAGCTAACGTAACCCACATTCATAGCGGCTTCGCTGACGTTTTTACCCACGGCAATTTGCATGGCCGCGGTGTTTAAACGCATGGATTTGACAAACTGAATGGGTGATAGGGTGGTGGCTTGCTTAAACTTGCGGTGAAACACCGCGCGGCTCATGCCTACTTGTGCCGCCATATCATCAATTGTCACCGTTTGGTGCAAGTTAGATGATAGGTATTCGATGGATTTGGCAATTTCGTTGCCAATACCAAAGGCACGTTTAACCGAGCTACCGGCGTCACCTTTTAGCACCGCATAATAAAATTCTCGCAGGCGGCTTTCGCCCAATACGTCTCGGTCCATTGGGTCGTCTATTACCTGCAGTAGGCGCCAAAGGGCATCGGTAAAATGGGTGTCCCAATCTGCTAAGGCAAAACCCTGCGGTAGTGGGCCATTTGGTGGTTTACGGATGGCACCGGTGGAAGTTTCCATGGCAATGGCCAGCTCGGTCATGACTTTGGTGTCCAAGGAAATCTGTACGCCTAACAAAGGGTTTTCTGGCGTAGCGTTAGGTGTGCCTGCTTCGACGGGCATGGACATGCTGCAACACATGTATTGGTGGTTGTCATAAACATAGTGCTTGCCATCTAAAATGGCTTCTTTTGAGCCGCTGACTATGGCAATAATGCTGGGCTCGTAGACCGCAGGCGCGCAACGCAAGGCATGGCTGACACGATACAGTTTGACCCCCTTGATACCGCTATCAATGAGGCCATCAGTGTGGATTTTGCTTTCTACTAGCTGTTTGATTTGTGCTTTACTCATATCCACAAAATAACATTGAAGAATTTGCTCATCAATGCTGTTGATATAAATAGGCAAGTATTAGGCAGAAATGCATGGTTTTTTATTACAATGTGGAAGTATTTGGCTTATAAGTTGGATTAGGTCTTTGAGGTGACTTTAATTGATTTTGTTTATTTGCTCATCTTGTTATGGTCCCCTGTGCAAGTACAAGATTGATTGAGGAATGTATGAACAACAAGAAGTCCGCTTGGCAATATACACCTGAACTACCCATAAAATACTCGCCCATGTTTGATTGGCCGCAGCCTATATTGGGTACCTTGAGATACTTTTTGGGTAGTGGTTTTATTTTTTCACAGCGCACTGTATACGCCATTGTGGCTGTACTTGCCTGGGTGTACTTTATGCCTGAATTAAGCACAGCCAAGAATTTTGCTTGGTCTTGGGTTGGCACTGTTGCCGTGGTGTTGTTGGTAATCAACTTGGTTTATGGTTGGGGCTACCATTGGCTGTTTTGGGTGAGCAATCTTAACAGTAAAGAATGCAAGTTCGATAGGCGCCCAATGGCCATCAATAGTGATCGATTCTTGTTTGCTAATCAGCTGTGGGACAACGTGTTTTTGTCCCTCACCAGTGGATTATTCTTTGCTGTCTTCTATATGTGTGGTTTCATGTGGCTATATGCCAACGGTAGCATCTTCATGCATACATGGAACGATGGTTGGTTGTGGTATCTGGCCGTGTTTCCCATAACAATCTGGTGGAGTTCATTGCACTTCTATGTGGTGCATCGCCTAATGCATGAGTGGCAGTGGTTGTACGACAAGGTGCATGCTTTGCATCACAAGAATATCAACATCGGCCCCTGGTCTGGCATGGCCATGCATCCGGTGGAACATGCTATCTACTTAAGCTCAGTGATGTTGCACCTATTTATACCCAGTGATCCCATTCATGTACTTTTCCATTTGATCTACCTGGCTGCAGGCGCCTACTGGGGGCACATTGGCTACGAAGGATTTTATGTGGGCAAAAAACAGGTTTTGGCCGGCGGTAATTTCTTCCATCAGCTACACCACCGTTACTTTGACTGCAACTATGGCACGGCAGAAATGCCCTGGGATAAGTGGTTTGGCTCATTTCATACGGGCACCGAAGAAGATACCCAGAAGGTACGGAACAAAACCAGTAGCAAATAAAATGCTTGGTATAGCTAGGCATGGGGCTAGCTACACCATCATTGGCGTTCTAATCTTCCTTTATGGTTTACACTTTTTATAAAACCATGGTGCCACACAATCACAATTTTAAAGCTATGCAGGGTGTTTATAAGCCTTGAGCAGCTAGTAATTTACTACTAGTGCTTGCTAAAGATAAGTCACTGTTAAAAGAGGTGAAATAAGAGGTGTCCTAGTCTAACACCGCTACACCTTCGTCCAGCACAATATAACCGCCCATTGCCATTAGAATGGAACCGGAGACCCTTTCTTGAATTTGTTGCGCACGCTGGTTTTTGGTTAACCAGTGGGCCACCTTACTCGATGATATGGCCACCAAGATATCACAAGGAATGGCCGATAGGGTGACGGTGATACCTAGTACTAAGAGCTGCATGTGCACAGGCCCTGATTCAGGCACGACGAACTGCGGTAACAAAGCGAGGAAGAAAAGGGCCGTTTTGGGGTTCGTTACTTCCACTAACACACTTTCTTTGAAGATGGTGCCTAGTGATTTGGCGGGAGTCGCTTTAATGGTCATGCCATCTGTTGGCTTACTGTGGCGCCAATACTGAATGCCTAGGTAGATTAGATAGGCCGCTCCTGCCAGTTTTATAGCTGTATAGATGGCAGGCGAATGGATGAATACTGCCGATAGACCCAGCACTGTGGCAAGCACGTGCATAAGGCTACCGACGGCCAGGCCACAGGCCGCAACGATGCCTCCCCTTGTACCCTGGGCGATGCCTCTTGCCATCACGTAAAGGTTAGACGGCCCTGGAGAGGTGTTCATCAAGAGGGCGGCAAAGGTGAAGGTGACGAGGATTTCTATGGATGGCATGAGTCTAATAGCCCTTGATATTTGCTATATAAGCTATCGAGTGAATGCATGCATGATATTAGTTTTTAGTCATGTAAACAAATATAGGCATACATTATTCAGTTTTGTAAGCTTTCAAATGCGGTCTCCAATCCGTGCACTATTTCAGACACGTTCTCCAAAGCTAAGCATAAGGGCGGCACAAAGCGTAATATGGATCTATCTGGCCCAGCTTTACTCAGTATTAAGCCCTGTTCACGGGCTGCTTCTAGTACTTTGGCTGTGGCTTCTGGGTGAGGTTGTTTGCTGGTTCGATCCTGCACTAGTTCGATGGCTAGCATTAAACCTTTGCCACGCACATTGCCAATGATTTCATGTCGCTCCTGTAGTTTATGCAGCTCTGACAACAGGGCAGCGCCAACCTGCTTGGCATTATCCATGAGTTGTTCTTCTTGCATGGCGCGCAACACCGCTCGACCTGCCGCGCAGCTCACAGGGTTAGCGCCATAGGTATGAAAGAGTAATTTGTTAGCCATTACTTCGGCTACGGATTTTTTAACCGCTACGGCACCTAATGGGAAACCATTGCCAATGCCCTTGGCCATCACCACAATATCGGGTATCACATTATGTTGGCTAAAAGACCAGAGGCTTTCACCGGTGCGGCCACAACCTGATTGCACTTCGTCAACGATGGCCAGACCACCGTGGGCGCGTACCATGTCAAAGGCTGCCTGCATATAGCCTTCGGGCATTTCTATGATGCCTCCATAGCCTTGTACCGGCTCAATGATCATGCCTGCTAGCTGGCCGCAGGTGGTGAGGTTAATGGTCGATTGCACAGCATCAATGTAGGCCTGCACATCATCACCAAATTGACCACGATAGGTATTAGGCGCTGGTACAAAGCTCACGCCAGGTAGTTGCACGACTGGATGGCGGAAGTTGGCGATGCCGGTGACCGACATGGCACCGAAGGTGGCGCCGTGGTAGGCCGTTTGCAGGGCCAACATATCCGTATTACCTGTGTAGCTGCGAGCAATGAGTAGGGCTAGGTCAATGGCTTCCGTACCGGAATTACAGAAGTGCAGGGTCCAGTCTTCTTCAGCTGGTAGGGTTGCTGCTAATTCCTCAGCATATTGTGCCGCCATAGGGTGATAAAACATGGTGGTACAGTGTTGCAGTTGGGTAGCCTGCTCGTGCACCGCCTGCACCACAGCCGCGTGGGCATGACCTGCAGACACACAGACGTTCATCGCTAGCAGATCAATATAGCGTTTGCCCTTGTCATCCCATAAATACTGACCAGCGCCACGTTTAAATACCAGGGGTTCTGCAAAAGGCACAAAGGCCTTTTGTGTATCGGCATAATACTGCTGCCGGCGGGCGGCGATATGATCGTGATCCCAATCTAGGTGTAGTGATTTAGCCATAGTTCATATCCTATCGTGGTTTGTGGTTTATTTCGGCTCGCCGAGATGCGACAAAGTCATCCAAAGCAGTTAGGTTGCTGCTGCCCATGGCAGGCCGTTGGTAGTCGGCCAACAGTTGTTTCCAGCGAGCATTGGCGGCCTGATGTTGCCATTGCCACCTATCTGACCACTGCTCATAGGTTTGATTGTTTGCCAGTTCTGCCTTGTAGAAGGC
>JAERSU010000294.1 GCA_016845445.1 Oceanospirillaceae bacterium
ACCCCCGTCTCACCCGGTCAAAAAAAAGACCGCCATCTAGGCGGTCTTTTCTACAAGAATCTACTTAGTTTTCTTTCGGGAAAGCCGGCAATGCGGTCTTGGTAACATGCTGAAGCATACGTACTACCTGACAGGAGTAGCCGTATTCATTATCGTACCATACGTAAATAACACAGCTCTTGCCACCTTGAGCAATGGTAGCCAGACCATCAACCACACCGGCTGCACGAGAACCAACAAAGTCACTGGATACAGCTTCACGAGAAGTAGTAAAGTCAATCTGCTTTTGCAGATCAGAGTGAATGGCAGCATCACGCAGGAAGTCATTGAGCTCATCACGAACAACTTCTTTTTCCAAGTTTAGGTTTAGAATAGCCATGGATACGTTCGGCGTTGGTACACGGATAGCATTACCAGTCAGCTTGCCTTCTAGCTCTGGCAAGGCCTTGGAAACCGCCTTGGCTGCACCCGTCTCTGTCAGAACCATGTTCAGACCAGCCGCACGACCACGACGATCGCCCTTGTGGTAGTTATCAATTAAGTTCTGGTCATTGGTGTAGGCGTGCACAGTCTCGACGTGGCCATTGGCTACACCGTATTCGTCATTCAAGGCTTTCAGTACAGGCGTGATTGCGTTAGTAGTACAGGAGGCAGCGGACAGAATTGTATCAGTGTCTTCAATATCCGTGTGGTTAACACCCATGACAATATTCTTCACGCCCTTACCAGGCGCTGTCAACATTACCTTGCTGGCGCCATTAGCACGCAGGTGCAAAGACAAGCCTTCGTTATCACGCCACTTACCAGTGTTGTCGATAATCACAGCGTTAGAAATGCCATACTCGGTGTAATCAATGGCCTCAGGAGCAGAGGCGTATATCACCTTGATAGCGTTACCATTAGCGATAATGTAGTTGTTTTCCTCATCCACTGTAATAGTGCCTTGGAAGTTGCTATGTACAGAGTCACGACGCAACAAGGATGCGCGCTTTTGCAGATCATTGTCACCACCTTTACGCACAACAATGGCACGTAAACGCAAGCTTTGGCCACCGCCAGTCTTGTCAATCAACAGACGAGCCAGCAGACGACCGATTCGACCAAAACCGTACAGCACAACGTCAGTTTGTGTCTTTTGGTTGTCGGCGTTGACCGCATCTGCCAACTCAGCTGCAACGTAGTCTTCAATGGACTGATTACCACCATTAGCTTGGAAACCCATGGCCAGCTTACCAATATCAACATGAACGTTAGACAGGTTCATGTTTTGCATGGCAGCAACAACTGGATAGGTTTGATGAACAGATACTTGATTCTTCTCCAAGTGGCGGGCAGCACGGTGGGACTTAAGAATGCTGATCACAGAACGGTTGACAACGTTACGACCGTATACGGAGGTCTCAACGTTGCTGTCACGGTACATCTTGCCGATCATGGGGATCATGGCTTCAGCTAGGGCTTCGCGTTCTTTCCAGTCAGAAAACACTTGTTCTTGGCTCACAATAGATTTCCTATGTGTTGGTGGCAGGTTGGTTGGACGATCACCTAATCGCACACTTACCCTACCGGGATGTTGTGGGAGCGTTATTATCCTAGATTGTCCACATTTGCGCAATCCACGTCGGCTTTATCTTGACCATAAACAAAGCTTATTAGGACAAATTCCTAACTTCATACCTGGAATTTTTATACCGTTAGCTAAATAGCGCCACTAGCAGATGCATAGACCACCCAAAAGCACTACAATAGGCGGCTAATTTCGACCCTACACCGCAGCGATTCTTGACGTGCAAATAGACTCTTTAACACTGCCATCCAATAGCCACCAAGACACCTTTTGGGGCCAGTGCATCGGCGCAGGTAGTGCCCTAGCAATAGCGGAGGCAGCACAAACCAAGCAACAACCTATATTGGCAATTGTTAGCTCTACCGATACCGCCCTTACCATAAAAGCAGAACTGGACTTTTTTCTGGCCAATACAGCTTTGCAGGTGCATATGCTGCCTGACTGGGAAATCCTCCCCTATGATAGCTTTTCTGCCCATCCTGATATCATCTCTGAACGCATAAACACCCTCAACACCATAACCGATCTACAGCAAGGCATTATCCTGGCCCCCATTGCCACCTTGTTGCACCGCCTGGCACCAACAAGCTACCTTGCCGGTAATAGCTTTGTCTTACAGGAAGGCCAAAAAATTGAGCTTGCGGCGTTTAGAAAGCGCCTTGATCAAGCCGGCTACCAATACGCTGAAACGGTCTACCAACCCGGTGAATATGCGGTTCGAGGTAGCCTAATTGATTTGTACGCCATGGGTAGCGACGCCCCCCTGCGGATAGAACTTTTTGACGATGAAGTGGAAAGCCTGCGGTATTTTGATCCTGATAGTCAACGTACCACCAAGGTCATAAAATCCTTTAACTTGTTACCTGCCAGGGAATTTCCTCTGACCGAACAGGCGATTAGCCAATTCCGCCAATGTTTCAATGCGACCTTCGATGTGGAAGCCAATGCCTGCCCTATTTACCAAGATGTTTCTCAAGGGCTGGCACCGGCTGGCATTGAATATTACATCCCATTGTTCTACCAACTGCAGATGTCTAGCCTGCTCGACTATCTACCCAGCGACACACAAATCATTCGCGTTGGCGACCTTGGCCATGCCATTGACCATTTCTGGCAGGATGTAAGACAACGCTATGACGACTATGGTCATGACGTTGAACGCCCACTATTGGCCCCCAAGCACCTGTTCTTGTCGCAAGAGGAAACCTTTGGTCTACTAAAAAAGCGGGCTAATATTCATCTACAGGATGCTGCTTTTGCAACACCACAAGCAGCCCAAGGCCAGCATAATTTAGGCTTTATAAGCCTCCCAGATGTGGCCATCAATAACCAATTAGCTAAGCCGCTCATAGCCTTAGAAAGTCTGTTACAAACCAAAGCCAAAGTGCTAATCTGCGCTGAATCTGCCGGTCGTAGAGAAGCCTTGTTAGAACTACTCAAGCGCCTCCCGGACACAGCCAAAGAAGTGGCAAGCTGGCAGGAGTTTTGTGCCTCCGGTTATGACTTTGCTATCTGTGTCTCTCCCCTAGAACGCGGCCTTAACTTGCCGGCCAAGCAGCTATGCTTAGTCAGTGAAGCCCAACTGTTTGGCCAAAAGGTTCTCCAGCGCCGCCGCCGTGAGAAAGAAACTGCCAACCACGACTTAGCAATACGTGATTTAGGCGAACTCACCTTAGCCAGCCCGGTTGTCCACCAGGATCATGGTGTAGGCCGTTACCAAGGATTGCAATCCCTTGCCGTTGACGGTCAAGAAGCAGAATTTCTAGTACTGGAATACGCCGACGAAGCCAAACTTTATGTGCCCGTAGCCAGCTTGCAACTGTTAAGTCGCTACACCGGTGGTGGTGAATCATCACCCCTGCACAAACTAGGCGGAGAGCAATGGCAAAAAGCCAAGCGCAAGGCAGCAGAAAAGATCAAGGATACAGCGGCTGAATTACTGCATATCTATGCTTTGCGTGCCGCTCGAGATGGCTTTGCCTATCCACGCCCCGATGACAGCTACCAGGCCTTTGCCGATGCATTTCCGTTTGAAGAAACCCCCGATCAGCAACAGGCCATAGGCTCAGTGATTAAAGACATGCTAGCCGACCAGCCTATGGACAGGCTGGTATGCGGTGACGTTGGTTTTGGTAAAACCGAAGTAGCCATGCGTGCCGCATTCATTGCTGCTACTGGGGGTAAACAGGTGGCCATCTTGGTGCCCACTACCCTGTTAGCGCAACAACACTATGAAACCCTGCGTGATCGCTTTGCTGACTGGCCGGTAAATGTGGCAGTGATGTCTCGATTCCAAACGCCAAAACAGCAAGCAAACATTGAAAAACAAGTAGCAGACGGCAGCCTCGACATACTTGTTGGTACCCATAAAATCATCCAGGGCAAACTCGACTTTAAGCGCTTAGGCCTGTTAATTATTGATGAAGAACACCGCTTTGGTGTGCAACAAAAGGAAAGCTTTAAAAAACTGCGTGCCGAAGTGGATATATTGACCCTCACGGCGACCCCAATTCCAAGGACCTTAAACATGTCAATGGCAGGCATGCGAGATCTTTCGATTATCGCCACCCCACCGGCCAAACGCATATCTATTAAGACCTTTGTACGACAATATGAGAGCAAATTGGTAAAAGAAGCCATGCTGCGTGAACTACTCCGTGGTGGGCAGGTTTATTACCTACACAATGATGTTAGTACCATCGAAACAGCAGCCGAAAAAATTAGGCAGCTAGTACCAGAAGCCAGAGTGGCAGTGGCTCATGGCCAAATGCGTGAACGTCAACTAGAACAAGTAATGAGCGACTATTATCACCGTCGAGCCAATGTCTTAGTCTGTTCGACAATTATCGAGACTGGGATTGACGTACCCAGTGCCAATACCATTATTATCGATCGCGCCGACAAATTTGGCTTGGCCCAACTGCACCAACTGCGGGGGCGTGTTGGTCGTTCTCACCACCAAGCCTACGCATACTTGCTAACACCACACCCCAAGGTACTTAGCAAGGATGCCAGCAAACGTTTAGAAGCCATTGAAGCCACCGCTGATTTAGGAGCTGGTTTCACCCTCGCAAGTCACGATTTAGAAATTCGTGGTGCCGGCGAACTGCTTGGCGAAGAACAAAGCGGACAGATGCAAACTATCGGCTTTAGCCTTTACATGGAAATGCTCAATGCCACTGTTGAGGCCATGCAAAAAGGAGAAACACCAAACCTTGACCAACCCTTTGAACGAGGTACTGAAGTCAACCTCAATCTACCGGCTTTGATACCAGAAAGTTATTTACCGGATGTGCATAATCGCCTCATCATGTACCAACGCATTGCCAATGCAGAAAACCCAACAGCGCTAAAGGAACTGCAAGTGGAGATGATTGACCGATTTGGTCTGTTGCCGGAACCCATCAAGTTTTTGTTCCGTCAAACTAAGTTAAAACTGACTGCCCAAGCCATAGGCATTAGCCGCATTGAAGCGGCCGCTGGTGGTGGTAGACTCGTGTTTGGCAAACAAACTCAGGTAGAACCCATGGCCCTGGTAAAACTGGTGCAGACACAACCAAGACAGTTTAAACTAGACGGTAGCAATAAATTGCGCTTTACCTTACCCATGGAACATTTTGAAACACGCTTCCAACGTGTGGAAGACTTATTAAAACAGCTGGTTCAATAAGCATGCTGACCAAGCACCTTGCATTACTACTAACAAGCCTCAGTTTGCTGTTGCCCATCACCAGCCATGCTAATGAACGCTGGTATCAAGTTGAGGTTATTATTGCCGAGCGCTTGAGTATTGATCTAGGCAGTGAAAGCCATGATCAGCCGGCGTTGCGTAAACGCCCCGGTAAGCAGCTTAAGCCCTACCCAAGTTTTGGTTCCCAAGCCTTGGTTGAACGACCAGCAGAACAGATGCGTTTAGCCAAGGTGGCTAGGCGGTTAACGCAATCGGGGAATTATAAAGTCCTATTTCATAAGGCCTGGGCGCAGCCTTTTATAAACAACAAACGCATCACCTGGATTGCTATTAAAGGCGGAGAAAGCGCCTACAATCAGCATCGCTTGCAAGGCACAATCGGTTTAAGCCTAGGTCGCTTCCTACACCTATTTCCAAATTTAACCTTGAATGAATTTAACCAAAAGCTAGCCAACCAACAGTTGGCCGAAGTACTTGGCCATCTGCCATTCCAACAAGCCCAAGTGTGGCAGCAATACCAACTCTCAGGCACCCGCAAAATGCGCAGCAAAGAACTGCACTATGTAGACCACCCAAAGATGGTGTTACTCATTCGCATTGATCCCTTTGTGGCATCCTCCAGCATACCTTTACCAGCACCAACGGAATAAGTCCGTCATAACAAGCAGAGCGCAGCTATGGCCGTCTGGCAAAATACGATACACCAGCCGATTGACAGCCCTCTCTGCTCTTGGCGATGACCTATTACTAATCGTATCTATGGACTAATTCGCTGCGTAGTTCTTGTAACAAGGCATCAATATAGTCAACCTGATCATGCTCAGTGGCCCTTGGGTAACGAGGAGCCTGCCGGTCATTATGCCAATCCTGCCACAAGTGCGTATGGACTAAGAATTCCCTCGCAAAGGCGTCGCTGATTTCTAAACAGCCTAATAAAATGACATCCAGATAGGCCTGGGAAATTGGGCTAAACTGACTTTGTTGAGGGCAGTGAGGGTAATGATAAACCCAAATTGGCTGATCTGGAATGCCCTGCTGGTCACCCAGCAATTGCACCTGACTAGTAGCCAATGGTTGGCGTACATAGCCCTGCTCTCTTAGGTCAAACTTATCCAGTTCACTGGCAGGCACATCAAATAACACACCATTGCAGTGACTGGCACTGTCTTCAATCACCCCTACAGCTCGCATATCTACACCGGAGAAGCTGACCCAGTTACGTTGCAGCCCCTGTACCCTGACCGGTATGGAATCACCAGCAATACCGGTAATACGGCGACTAGCACTGTTGATTAAACTACCATAGCCAAAAATATAGTGCCTATCAGTCATGCCTACTAAGCCTGCTGCACAAACAAGGTTTGACTTGGGAAAGCAAATTCTGCCCCATGTTGCTCAACAATGTCGGCAATCTGTTTAAGTAGGTCTTGTTTAATGCCATGAAATTCAGCCCAAGCTGTGGTCTTGGTAAAGCAATAGACAAAAAAGTCCACACTGTGGGTATTAAAATGGTTTACATTGACCATCAGGGTCTGTTGCGTATCAATGGCCCCATGATGACGCAACATCTGCTCGACGTCGGCGACAATAGTATGCACCTTAGCCTGATCGGCATAGCGCAAGCCAAAGGTTTCGTAAAAACGACGATTACTCATGCGCGAAGGGTTTTCCACTGCTATGTTGGTAAAGGTGGCGTTGGGCACGTACAAGGGACGCATATCAAAGGTACGGATACGGGTAACGCGCCAGCCTATATGCTCGACGGTACCTTCAATTTGTTTATCCGGAGAGCGTATCCAATCGCCGACGGCAAACTGGCGATCCATGTAAATCATCAATCCACCAAAGAAATTAGCCAACATGTCCTTGGCGGCAAAACCCACGGCAATGCCACCCACACCACCAAAGGCCAGCACCCCAGATATGGATAGGCCAAACAACTGCATCAAAATTAACACAGCACTAATAACGGTAATTACTTTAAGCACCTTGGTCATGGCTTCTGCAGTACTGGCATCCCAAGCTAGGTGTTGTTGTTTGGCGGTTACCAGCCAGACTTGCAAAGCACTAATCAGACGCATGACAAACCAGGCCAAAAGCACGACTACCAAAGGCTCACGTAAATCCACTAACCATTGCAGTGACACTGCACTATAAGTTTGCTGCAGTACTTCTGCCATCCACGTAATACCTAACCACCAAATACCCAAAATCAACGGTCGGCGAGCTTGTGCTAAGGCTGTGGCATCGATATTGACAAGATTACTGGCATAACGATTTAGCCAGGAGGCACTTAACCATTGGGCAATTAAAACCACAGCCAATAAAGCCAATATCTTAACTAAAAGTACTTGGCCTTGCGTCAGGGACTGTAATTCACTTAGCAAATCAGTCAACATGGTTGATACTCCACTAATTGTTAACGTTATTAAACGAGTCTATCTATGGCTTCTACGGGTGCTTCTGCGGCGGCCACAAGCACGGGCACGAGCTGCTGCACCACTTCAGGTAAGCTTCTTTCGGCGTCATATTCGGCCGCACAGATGTCGGTGAGGGATTCGCTACTAGCGAGGGTAAAAATCATCATGCCAAGTAGGTGATGAAAGCGCCAAAAAAACTGTTCATGGGACATGCTTGGCATATGGGCGGCCATGGTCTGCATTAAGAGCATAAATACCGGCGCATACTGGTGGGTTAAGTGTTTACGTAAATGCCCCTGCCCTTGACTATAGGCAGAGTTAAGCAGACGCGCAAACAAGGCTAATCGAGAAGGATTTCGACGGGCGATACTCAACAGCTCAAGCATCATGCCCTGGTAGAACTTCACTAGGGCTTCATGATGGCCTAAAGACTGTTGATTAAGCTCCTGAAGGCGGGTCATCATACCGGCACTTAGAGGTTCAAAAAAACGATCTGCGACAGCCTGAATCAAGCCTTTTTTGGAACCAAAATGGTAGTTAACGGCGGCTAAATTTACCCCCGCTTTACTGGTAATGGTACGCAATGATGTTTCCACAAAACCATGGGCACCAAATTCTATCTCGGCGGCGTCTAATATGCGCTCAACGGTAGATTGCTTGCTAGCCACTTTTCACTCACTTATGTTTAAAACGTTTGTTTCAAGCTAACATGAACACCTATTGATAGCAAGCTAGGCATGGCCTTAATCAAGCACATCAGTTAGTATGTGTTTTCTTTCACACTGTGCTGATTAAGGACTTTCAGTTTCATGCCATTTCAACATTTTACGCGCAATGTCTGGCTCCTATGTCTGGCTCAGGTATTTGCCTTTACCGGCACCAATGTCACCATTTTTTTAGGTGGTATCGTCGGCTCCCTGTTAGCACCAAGCCCCATTCTGGCCACTCTACCTGTGGCTTTTATGATTGTAGGTACGGCAAGCGGCACCGTGCCAGCGGCACTGACCATGAGTCGTTATGGCCGACGTTTTGGCTTTGTCAGTGCAGCCATCTTTGCCAGTGGGGCGGCCCTTGTAGGGGCCTGGGCCATTGATTTAAGCAGTTTTTGGCTCTACTGCTTTGCCTGTTTCAGCATTGGTTTAAGTGTGGCCTTTGTGCAACAGTACCGCTTTGCTGCCGCTGAAAGTGTCTTGCCGGAATACGCACCGACGGCTATTTCAGCGATCTTGCTAGCTGGTATCGCTGGGGCTTTCTTAGGCCCTAATGTGGCTAACTTAAGCAAAGATCTACTGCCTAATACGCCCTTTGTTGGATCCTACATGGCCCTCGCGCTAATGGTATTAATGCCCGCTCTAATCTTGTCCTGGTTCAATAATACTGACCACCAACAGGCGAGTGACTCGGGCGCAGGCCGCCCTATCAAGGAACTTGCTCAACAGCCCAATTTTATTCTCGCCATTATGGCATCGGGCATTGGTTACGGCATCATGAGCTTCCTCATGACCGCCACCCCTATCAGTATGCACGTAATGGATGGTCATAGCCTGTACCACACAGGCGTGGTCATACAATGGCATATTGTAGGTATGTTCCTACCATCCTTATTTACCGGCAAGTTAATCCGTCGTTTTGGCCATCACCAAATCATGGTCCTAGGGGTTGTGGCCCTACTTGGCTGTATTATAGAAAGCCAGTTTGACCAGTCTGTCATGGGCTACTGGATCAGCTTGGTATTACTGGGTGTGGGCTGGAATTTTCTGTTTGTCAGTGGTACGGCACTTTTAATCACCTGCTATCGCGACGCAGAAAAATACCGTGCTCAAGCGCTAAATGACTTTATGGTGTTTGGTTTCCAGGCACTGGCTTCTCTTTCTGCCGGTTGGCTACTTAGCCTGAGCAGTTGGAAAGCCATAAACCTCATGGCTATTCCCCTGTTATTGCTGGTACTGGTTACCATCTGGTGGGCAAGGGCTCGATCGCAGCAAGCCCACTAGCACCCTTGGGCTAGTACTTCTCTAGCCCAAGCCACATCGTTTACAAACACGGCATCCACGCCCATGGCCTGCAATTGCACTAGCTCTTCTGGCCTAGTCACCGTGTAGACCCGCACGTCCATGCCCCTGGCATGGGCGTCCTCAACCAGTTCGATACAGGTGGTTTCCACATGACTGTGAATGGCCTGCGCTGCAAACACAGCCCCACAGGCAGCATAGTCCAAAGGGCAAGCGCTGATTAATGGCGCTACTGGATGATGAGGCAGGTAAGCCCTTAATGCCAACAAAGCATGATGGTCAAACGCCGACACGCACAGTTGCTCGGCACGAAACCCATACTCTTGCATGGCCTTTTGAATTTGTGTAACCACCGCGCTAACGACCTGTCGGTCTTTTAGCTCAATATTGACCGCACAGCGCCCGGCTACCAATTGCAACACCTGTTGCAAGCTAGGTGGCGGCAGGCCATCGCCAGCATCCAACTGCTGCCATTGCTGTGTATCCAGCTGATAAACGCTGCCCGTGCTGTTAGTAGTACGTTGCACATCGGTATCATGCATGACCATGGCTTGGCCAGCCACCAAACGAACGTCTAACTCTATACCATCGGCCTCTAGATCGAGGGCTAGTTGCATAGCACTGAAGGAGTTTTCCGGGGCTTTTGCACTCACTCCACGATGGGCAAATAACTGCATATGTAGGTCACTCGATAAAGGCATTGGCCGAATAGTAAACAAAAAAAGGCCCGTGAGCTATGCCCACGGGCCTTTTAATTGAATGACGATTATGGGATCTAGCGGCTTATTGTTCGCCGTCCAGTTCCATTAGATCACGTACTTTAAACCACCCCCAAACCAAAGCCGCAATCATAATCGCTACTAGGCCCAAGCTTGGCCAAACGGTTTCAAAAGTGTAGGCATCAATTCCAAACATGACTATATCTCCTTAGTTCTTTGATGAGTCTAGAATAGCCTAAGCGGCGCGCAAAAATTTGATCTATGACAAACTTTGCAGGCCAAATTATTGACCTACAGCAAGCTTTTAACTGCTGCCAAATTAGCACGCCTTTTGCTACACTAAGCAGTTATTAAAACCGTGATCAAAAGAACCAACAGCTATGACTGACACCGCAACTGTATGGATAAAAAATCCACTGGCCATTCTTGCCGACAACGCCGACGCTGGTGTGGTTATTAGGCATGGTAAGATCATCGAATTAGTGCCCCAAGGACAAAACCCTACTAGCAGTTATACGCAAACCATTGATGCCAGCCAATGGGTGGTGTTACCTGGACTGATTAATGGCCATCACCACTTTTATCAAACCCTAACCAGAGCCCTGCCTAGAGCCTTAAACAAACCCTTATTTGGTTGGCTAAAAAGCTTATACCCGGTATGGGCTGGGTTAGAACAAGATATGGTTTACAACGCCACTGAACTGGCTTTAGCCGAATTGTTACTATCCGGTTGCACCACCGCTGCAGACCATCACTATCTGTTTCCCCAAAACATCACCGATGCCATGGATATACAGGCCTCAGCAGCCGCCAACATGGGCATCCGCATGACCATGACCCGTGGATCCATGAGCCTTGGTGAAAAAGACGGTGGTTTACCACCACAATCAACCGTGCAGCTAGAAGACACCATTTTGGCCGATAGTGAACGGGTTATTAAACGTTACCACGATGCGACTGAAGGCAGCATGCTACAAGTCGCTCTGGCGCCCTGTTCGCCCTTCTCCGTAACCCGTGATCTGATGCAGGCATCGGCGCAAATGGCCGCCGAACACGGGGTGATGTTACACACTCATCTTGCCGAAACCATTGACGAAGAAAATTTTTGCTTGCAAATGTTTGGTTTACGTACCGTGGATTATCTGGACAGTGTCGGCTGGCTGCACAAGCGTACTTGGTTAGCCCATGGCATTCACTTTAATGACGATGAAATTGCCCGCCTAGGCGCGGCTGGCACGGGTATCTGTCACTGCCCAACATCCAATATGATGTTAGCATCCGGTATGGCACCTGTGCGTGAATTAGAAGCGGCAGGCAGCCCGGTAGGACTTGGTGTTGACGGTTCTGCCTCTAACGATGGCTCCAATATGATCCAAGAAGTCCGTCAGGCCCTGTACTTGCAACGCCTCAAATACGATGCTGAAGTAAGCCATTATGACGCTTATCGCTGGGCTACTAGTGGCAGCGCTAACATGCTAGGTCGCTCAGACATTGGTCGATTAGCCGTGGGAATGCAAGCCGATCTAGCCTGCTTTAAACTCGATGAAATGCGCTTTAGTGGTAGCCATGATCCTTTGGCTGCCCTCTTACTCTGTGGTGCTCACCAAGCCGATGCGGTTATGGTGAAAGGTAGGTGGCGTGTCCAGCAAGGTGCCATTGTTGACCTGGACGTGAAGGAACTCATGCAGCGTCATCACGCCAGTGCTAAACAACTGGCTAATAAGCTTGCTTAATAGTTGGATAAAAGCCCCATGAGTATCACTATTCGCCCAGCCACAGTAGCCGATCTAGGGGCTATCAATAACATCTACAACCATTATGTGCTCAACACGCATATCACCTTTGATGAACAGCCTTGGACATTAGCGCAAAGGCAAACCTGGTTTGCCAAATTTAATGATAGCCCCTACAGCATCAATGTCGCCCTCATTAATGGCACTGTGTGTGGTTTTTCTTATACGTCTACCTACCGCCCTAAAAGTGCCTACCAGCGTAGCGCTGAAGTCACCATCTACACAGATGCAGAGCTGGCCCCTAAAGGCACGGGTACCAAGCTCTATGAGCAACTAATAACAAATGCAAAGGGGGTGTTTCATCGGCTCTATGCCATCATTGCCCTGCCCAACCAAGCTTCCATTGCGCTGCACAGAAAACTTGGTTTTCGGACCGTTGGCGAACTGTCAGACGTGGGCTATAAATTTGACCAGTACTACAGTACGGTTATGCTGGAAAAACAACTAGACAACTAGTCTTGTTGTTCGTCCTCTGGTATGGGCGCACGCATGGCGCCAAAAAGAAACAAAAACAGGCCCACAAACATACTAGTGTATAAGGCAATAGTGACGTAAACCTCAACATTATAGCCACACAGAAGACCATCCACGGCTTGCATATAATTTGCGCCACAGGTCAAATCACCAACCAGCTTGCTTATCAGATAGGTGGAGCGTTCCGTAAGACCAAGGGCGCCACTTATAATGATAATGGTAAGGGAGATTTTCTTCAGCATGTCAAATGTCCAATCATAGAGCTGCTATCAAAGGTCTATTTTAACGCCTATTATCACCAGCAACCAGACTCATCACTAAATACGACATAGCTATTTATTGCCTAACATCACGGCTTGGCAGAATTACCCTAGCTGGGTACACTGAGGCGATCTAAGAATAAGGACAACATCATGCACATAGAACGCCTGCAAACCCATATTGTTGAAGTGCCTCCTCCCCACATCGGCGGTGCTTACTGGATTTTTGTGACCCTCACCAGCCAATGTGGTATTACTGGTGTAGGTGAAGTCTACGCTTCCACCTTCCACCCAAAAGTGATGCAGGCAGCCCTAGAAGATGTGTTTGAGCGTTATCTTCAAGGCCAGGATCCTCATCATATCGAGCGCTTCTATCGGGAATGTTACTCCAGTGGCTTTACCCAACGCCCAGATCTCACCATGATGGGTGCCTTTAGTGGCCTAGAAATGGCCTGCTGGGATATCATTGGTAAGGCTGCCAACAAACCCGTGTACGAACTTATTGGTGGCAAAATCCGTGATCGTTTACGTAGCTACACCTATCTATATCCAAAGGATAAAGATGGTAAGTATAACTATGATTGCCCTGAGCTCGCAGCTGAGTGCGCTATAGAAAATATGGAAAAAGGGTTTAGTGCAGTAAAATTTGATCCTGCCGGCCCTTATAGCGCCTATTCTGGTCATCATATTTCCCTTGATACCATGCAGCGCTGCGAAATTTTCTGCGAAAAAATACGCGCTGCGGTTGGCACTCGCTGTGATTTGTTATTTGGTACCCACGGGCAGATGACGCCCGCCTCTGCCATCCGCTTAGCCAAGCGCTTGGAGCCATATGATCCCTTGTGGTTTGAAGAGCCTGTACCCCCAGGCCAAAATGCGGCCATGGCTGAAGTTGCCGCCAATACCAGCATCCCTGTGGCCACCGGTGAACGCCTGACCACCAAATACGAATTCCATGATGTACTTGAACAGAAGGCAGCGGCCATTCTACAAATGAATCTGGGCCGCGTGGGCGGCATTTTAGAAGCCAAAAAAATAGCTAGTCTGGCTGAAGTGCACTACTGTCAGATAGCACCCCATTTGTATAACGGTCCTGTCGGCGCTGCCGCTAGCATCCAGTTGGCCGCGGCCACACCCAACTTTCTTATACAAGAGAGCATTGGCACTTGGGATGGATTTCATGCAGATATAGTCGAAGAAAAAATCCACTGGCATGACGGCTACATCATTCCCAATGACAAGCCAGGCCTGGGTATTAACCTAAACATGGAGGTGGTCCAAGCTCACTCGCCATACCAAGGCAAGCGCCTACACCTTATCATGGACAGCAAACCTTATGATGTGAAGGCCAATAATGGTTCAGAAGAATGGAAAAAATGGGACTAGCACGCCTTGCCAAACTTTGTTGGGTAAATAGATAGCATGCAAGTTGATTACATCATCGTTGGCGCAGGCTCCGCTGGTTGTATATTGGCTGAGCAATTAACGCGCTGTGGGCAATATAACGTGTTGCTGTTGGAAGCCGGTGGCCCCCTACACAATCCATGGATTAGCGTGCCCGCAGGCTTTGGTGCTACCTATTACCACCCCAAATACAACTACATGTATTACAGTGAAGCCGAAGCTGGCATGGCAGGGCGCAAGCTCTATGTACCACGTGGCAAAGGCATGGGCGGTTCCGGCTCAATCAATGCCATGATCTACGTCCGCGGTGCGCCACGGGACTTTGATGATTGGGCCAAGGCTGGTAATCCCGATTGGACCTACAACAAGCTATTGCCTTACTTTGAGGCCTTAGAACAACACCCCGATAGCGCTGCCCCTTTGCGCGGTTCCCAAGGCCCCATTGGCATTACCCCAATGGCCGCTGGGGCCCACCCTACCTGTAGTCATTTCCTTGCCGCAACCCGTCAATTGAACTTGCCGCAAAGCCAAGATTTCAATGGTATGCAATTTGAAGGAGCTGGCATCTACGATACCAACATTCGCACTGGACGACGTGATTCTAGCTATACCGCCTACCTTAAACCTGCTCTCAAACGCACCAACTTGGGCCTCTGGCAAGAAGCACAAGTAGAAAAACTAATTATTAAAGATCGCCAGGTCGAGGGGGTGCAGGTCATTCATCAGGGCAAACAACAGCAAGTCATCGCTAAACAAGAGGTCATCCTCTGCGCCGGCGCGGTGGCTAGCCCCCAATTGTTACAGCTTTCAGGTATTGGCAACACACAACACCTAGAGCAACTTGATATAGCCTGCCATCATCATCTACCCGCCGTTGGCGAGAATTTACAGGACCATGTCTGTGCCAGCTTCTACTACCGCAGCAAGCAAAAGACCCTTAACGATGACTTTGGTAGCTGGGCGGGCAAACTTAAAGCTGCCTGGCAGTATGCCATTGCACGCAGTGGGCCCTTAAGCATGAGCGTCAATCAAGCAGGCGGGTTTTTCCGTGGCTCAGACCAAGAACGCTACGCTAACATTCAACTCTACTTCAATCCTTTGTCCTATGAGATTGCAGAAAATCCCAATGCCAAATTAGCGCCACTGCCCTATTCTGGCTTCTTAATCGCTGCCAATCCTTGTCGCCCAAGCAGCACTGGCAGCATCCGCCTTGCTAGCAGCAACCCCCTAGCAGCGCCCAAAATCAAGTTGAATTTTCTCACCACCGAGCATGATTGTCGCGAAGTGGTTCAAGCCGGTAATCTGGTCAGAAAAATAGCCTCAGCAGCGGCCCTGCAAGCTATTATCAAAGCAGAAGAAAAGCCTGCCAGTTTGGTGCGCAACGATGGGCAGATGCTCGATTATTTCCGCACCCATGGCGGCTCTATTTATCACTTATCCGGCACCTGCAACATGGGCCCAGATGCCAACCACAGTGTGGTCGACGAAACCCTCAAGGTCCACGGCATAGAGGGTTTGCGCATTGCCGATGCCTCCATCTTCCCCAACGTCACCTCAGGCAACACCAATGCCCCCACCATGATGGTAGCCCTAAAAGCCGCTGATCTGATTCTTAATTCCTAGCCTTTGAGCTAGTTCGGGGTACCGCTAGCTGGGGTCAGACTTTCGCTTTGCTCAAATCAGACCCCAAGAGTGCCGCCGCAGGTTTAATCTTTTCTTAACCTCGCGGGGAAACCCGGCGCTATAGCTCAAGAATAGTTTCCTCCCTCGACGTCCCTTTCTTAAAGCTACTGACATCGGCATCTCCAAGATAGGCTGGCGAACTCTGTAGTTGCCAACAACTCGCACATGTTTTCATGTATATCGAGCTAGTGAATAACGGCAGGGCCGACAGGCTACGGAGTACGGCTATGAGTCTTGGAGATGCAGCAGTGGGCAGTCTTCAGCTGTGGGGTGTTGGATGGGGTAACCTTTTTTAAGCTATAGCGCCGGGTTTCCCCGCGAGGTTAAAAAAGGTTACCCCATTCGGCGGCCGTGCTAGATGCCAGAAGACGGTACCACGAACTAGCTACCCTGCTCTGAGGCCAACGTCGCTGCCACGGAGTCAAACAACTAGGCAGAGCGCCACTGCTCGGCCGTGATGCAGTAGAGTGCATGGCGACGCAGTTGGTGGCCATTGGGTAAGGCTGGGTGGTCAAAGTCATTGCCCGTGTTATGCATGCCAATGCGTTGCATGACGGCCATGGAGCGGACATTGGTTAAGGGGGTAAAGGACATCACTTGCGGCAGGTTTAGCTGCTCAAAGGCAAATTGCAAAGCCGCCTTGGCCGCTTCAGTGGCTATCCCTTGTCCCCACGTATCAGGGGATAGACGCCAGCCTATTTCTACGCAAGGGCTAAAGCTAAATTCATGCATCGGTTCATGCAAACCAACAAAGCCAACGAATCGTTGATCTGCAAGACGTTCGACAGCCCACAGCCCCCATCCTTTAGCAACGATCAAGGATTGGATGTTATCGGCCATGGCATCGCTTTGCTGACGAGATAAGACCCCAGGAAAGTGCTTCATCACCTCAGGATTAGCATTCATTTCAGCAAATAAAGCATAATCCCTTGGACGCCACTGACGTAACAGCAAACGCTCTGTTTGCAGTTGCACAGGGGAGTCAAATTCAAGGGTTTTCATGCTGATTTATCCTTCTTATTGGCACACTGTTATGCTTGTTATTAAGCTTAGCAGATACCAATGTAACCAGCTTAACCCATGAGGTCAAACCTTATTCGTCTGCATAAAAATACCTACCTGTTCAGCGATGATGTCGGCAATCAGCTCACAATCAGCGACATCAAAGGTCAGTGGTACACGCATATCAAAGGTTTTAGCCAATATAGCCAAGGTATTTGGTAGGTGGCTAGGTGCCAGATATTTCCAACTATCGTAGCGACTGGTAAAGGCCTTGGGTTCTGCCTCGCCAAACCATTTTAGCTCAACCCCACGCTCAGCACAGGCTTGTAGAAAAGCAGCAACCTGCTCATCAGCAAGCTTGGGCAGGCGGAATTGAATTGAGCTACCCACATAGGATTCATTCACATGACGCGCAGGAATGTCAATGTCTGGCTGGCGTTGCAGGCGCTGCATGAGCACGTCATAGCGATGATTCCAACGCTGACAATTGTCATCTAGGTGAGGCAGTTGGCTTAAGGCAATGGCGGCGCGCAGATTATCCATACGTCCCGACATATTGGCACTAGTCAAACGTACCTTTTCAAACACCTCTTTTGCAGGTGCCGCACCGTGGCGTTCATAGAGCATATAAGAACCAGAGTGCATGATTGCTTTTGCCATCATCTCTGCGTCATTACTCACCAATAAACCACCCTCACCGGTATTCATGTGCTTATAGGTTTGCAGACTGAAAGCAGCCATAACACCAAAATTGCCCGATTTCGTACCCTGCCAGGCGCCCCCCATAGTATGAGCACAGTCTTCTAACACCTGAATACCAAGCTCATTACACAGTGCCATCAGCTTACCCATTTCGGGAATGTGGCCGCGCATCATAGACAGCACCATAAATCGTGCACCAGAAGCTTGGGCTTTAGACCGTAAGTCTTCTAAATCTAAGTGGTAATTGGCATCAATTTCTACCAGCACTGGTACGCCGCCAGCATTCACAATAGCACCAGGCACAGGCGCTAAGGTATAACCATTGGTCAACACCCTGTCACCCACTTGTACGCCCATGGCGCGCAAACCGATATGCAGGGCATAACCACCAGAGGTGCAGGCCAAGCAATAGTCACTGCCCTGCCATTGTGCATAGGCTTGTTCTAACTGCGCTGCAGCCGATAGTTCATCACCGATGGTATTGTAGCGATGTAGTCGGCCATTTCGAAGTAAGGTTACCGCTGCTTCTATACCATCTTCAGGAATGGCTTCTTGCTGGGTAAACGGTTTACTAAATACTTTACTCATAACGGCTGTGGTGCTCTTGTGAACTGCATACAGTGACAATGTAATAGAAATGCATAGGCGGCATTAGCGCCAGCTACTGACCTTTCGTGGTGGCAGCCGTTACCGATTTGATAAATACTCCAGCATGGTTTGCGCATCGGAAACCTCAAAACCAGAAGTTTCTGCAAACATCTTTTCTATTTGGCCATCAATTACCAACATAGAATAGCGCTTAGAACGTGTGGCAAAGCCTGATTTACTTAGGTCCTGATGCATGCCAAGTGCTAGGGTAAATTCGGCGTTGCCATCAGCCATCATTTGTACCTTGTTGACACCAACAGCCTGTCCCCATGCGTCCATTACCCAGCCGTCATTGACACTGAGGCAGATGACGCGATCGACACCTAAGGCAGTTAGTTCAGCATAGGCTTGTTCATAACCAGGTAAATGCTTGTTAGAACAGGTCGGAGTGAAAGCTGCGGGGACAGCGAACAGGACTACTTTTTGCCCACTAAACAGGTCTTGACTTGCATGCACCTGGTTTTGGCCATTGACACGTTGATAAAGGGTTGCTGCCGGTATATTGGTTGGCTGATTTGCTGTCATGTGTTGCTCTCAATTTACTAGAATATTTGTCTAATCATGACCTACATTAGGTCGACTCAATTAATTATTGTTGTATATTGTTGTTATATCGCATGATCCCATAAAAGGAATACTCTGTATGCCAACGCAAGATTACCTGCTAATTGAACACCATGACAAGTATATTACGCTGACTTTAAATCGCCCTGACAGCTTTAACGCACTGTCTGAAGAAATGATGCTGGCCATCCAACATGCCCTGCACGATATCGCTGCACGGGACGATATCAGCTGTGTGGTTATTAAAGCCAATGGTAAAGCCTTTTGTGCAGGCCATGATTTGAAACAGATGCGCGCCAACGTCAATGACAGCTATTACCAAAAACTCTTCTCTCAGTGTAGCAAAATGATGCAGAGCATTATCAATTTACCCATACCCGTTATAGCCGAAGTACAGGGTGTCGCTACTGCCGCAGGTTGCCAACTCGTGGCTAGCTGCGACCTGGTTGTTGCTGCAGAAAAGGCTCGTTTTGCGGTGTCAGGAATTAATTTGGGCCTCTTTTGCTCCACCCCTGCCGTAGCCTTGAGTAGAAGCATTGGCCCTAAACATGCCATGGAAATGCTACTTACGGGTGAATTTATAAGTGCCGCCGATGCCAAAGACAAAGGCTTGGTCAATCGTCTTGCCGCTGCCGAAGACCTTTCCGCCACAACCCAACAATTAGTCGACACCATCTGTGGCAAATTGCCCGTTGCCCTAAAAACCGGTAAAGCCATGTTCTACGAACAACTTGGCCAAAGCCTACCTGATGCCTACAACACGGCTTGCGAATACATGGTTAACAACCTCATGGATGATGATACCCAAGCAGGTATTGCCAAATTTGTCGATAAGTAATGAACCACGTGTACGCAGGGCATACAGCCCATCCTTGGGCATCGCCGCTCCTGGGCATCCATGCCCCCGCGGCAGAGCCGGCCCCGCGAACGTAGTGAGTGCTTTGGGTCTACCGTACATCCTTGGGCATCGCCGCTCCTGCGCATCCTTGCGCCCGCGGCATACAGCCCATCCTTGGGCATAAAAAAGCCCCAGAGTTGGGGCAAAAGGTTTGCAGAGGATGAATCTGCTAAACAGTGCCCTAAACGGTGCTGTCCTCCGTTTAGGTACACCCTTGGAGAAGTGCTGTTAACTAGCGCTGAGCATCAACTGATTAGCCAAAACAATCAGTCCTGCCGCCCAAAATGAATACTTCAATGTTTGCATAATTCGATTCCTAACGTATTTTGATCCATTGCTAACTATTCAAACACAACAAACTGAAGCCATCGTGAATGCAAAATGGAGATATAATGAATTCTCTCTTATGTGCTCTTGCTATCCCCTACGCTGCTCAACCCCTATAACAACTTTTTTAGCCTCCCCTATTGACAGTTTATATGCTTAACGCGTAAATTGTTCGGCACCGAACGATAATTCTAAATCAAGGTCAATTACCATGATAATTAATGACGACAGTCATGCTGATTTAACCAGTCATGATACCTTTACAAAAGGCTTTCCATACAATACGTTTAAACGCCTGCGTGATGAAGACCCATGTGCATGGATAGATGAGACTGATGGTGGCAAGGGCTTTTGGGCCATCACTCGCTACGAAGACATCAAAGAACTAAACCGCCAGCCACAGATTTTTAGTTCCGCCAAAGGCATCCGTTTAGAAGAACAGACGGAAGAAGAATACCTAGCTCGTCGCACCTTCCAGGAAACTGATCCACCAGAGCACACGCGCCAGCGCATGATTCTGCATAGAGCCTTTTCACACAAAATGATTGCCAAATATGAAGAATTGGTGCGCGAACTGGCGGCCGAAGTTTGCGATGCGGCACTGACCAGCAACGAGGTTGACGTGGTCAAGCAGATTGCCCGTAAGCTGCCTATGCGCATGTTAGGTCGCGTACTGGGTACCCCTGACGAAGACGGCGAGTGGCTGGTCGACAAAGGCGATGAATTGATCGCTAATTCAGATCCAGATTTCACTGATCACGTCATCGACAAGGTGGATACCGATGAATACCGTTTTATGCCCTTTCGCTCTCCTGCTGGCAAAGACGTGTATGACTACGCCAAGAAGCAAATGGACTTGCGCCTACACACCAAGATGCACGATGTTTTGGCACTGTTATTGGAACCCAATAAAGACGGTGACACCCTTTCGGAATTGGAATTTAAAAACTTTTTCGCCCTCGCCGTTGCTGCTGGTAATGACACTACCCGCTATAGCTTGGCTATGTCCATGTTCCATCTTGCCAATAAACCGCAAGTATTTAATCAATTACATGGCAAGGCCGATGACGACCCAATTTGGGACACGGCCGTCGAGGAATTCATCCGTTATGCAGCACCTACCCTGCACTTTCGCCGCACTGCATTAGAAGACTATGAATTGCATGGCAAACAAATTAAAGCCGGTGACAAGGTGGTGCTTTGGTTTACTTCTGGTAATTTTGACGAGCGGCAATTTGACGACCCAATGAGCATCAATATTGAACGCTCTCCAAACCAACATATGGCCTTTGGTCAAGGTGGTCCTCACGCTTGCCTAGGCATGTGGTTGGCACGCTTGGAAGTAAAGGTAACCTTGCAAGAATTGCTTAAGCGCGTAACCAGCATGCAACAGATTGAAAAGGAAAAATACTTGCGCTCAAATTTCATTCGCGGCATTAAATCATTAATGGTACGCTTTCAGCGTTAATCCAAACAATAAAAGTAATTAAGAGAGTAACAAACATGACTAACTACCGTCGTATCCGTACCCTTTATGCAGACCATCTAGGCTTAGCTCGAGGAAAATATCAACCAGCAGCAACCGCTGCCAACGGCGAAGCTCGTTTTTGTCAAACGGCCTATGGCCTGACGTTTGACCGTGACCTACTGCCCGTGGAAGGCAGTGGCTTGCTTACCGGCCTACCGGACATGGTTGGTCATTTTGATGCTGATTCCGTGCGCCCAGGTTGGGAGGCAGACACTGGCATTGCTATCGTTGACCTAACCGATAGCAAGGGTAATCCGATTGCCGTCAACGGTCGCAACGCCCTTAAGCGGGCCCTAGCAGCCTACGCAGAACGTGGCATGACCGTTAACGTAGGGATCGAGCTGGAAGCCTATGTGTTTGAAAAAGATGCCGATGGTAATTGGGTAGCATACGAAACACCAGGTGCCTATGTGTATTCTGGTGGTGTCAGCGTTGACCCTGCTGGGTTAATCGATCAGGTATGGAACCAGGCAGAAGCCATGGGTATTGAACTGGAGTCCTTTAACTCCGAATTCGACTGCTCACAGTTTGAAATGACCCTGCGCTATAATGAAGCCATGGCATCCATTGATGACCTTTTCCTATTCAAAACCATGGCCAAAGAAATCTATGCAGCCAATGGCTATCTATTGAGCTTTATGCCCAAACCAGTAGATGACCGTGGCGGCAGTGGCTTACACATTAACTTCAGCTTTGCTGATGCCGACGGCAACAACCTAATTAACGATGCCAGTGCCGAAGATGGCCTCTCTAAGCTTTGCAAACAAGCCATTGCGGGTCTGATTCAGCATCACGAATCCTTAGCTGGTATTATGGCCCCAACGGTCAATTCCTATCGTCGCCTACAACCGGCAAGCCTATCTGGTTACTGGGCTAACTGGGGTTACGATCACCGCGGTGTGACCACCCGTATCCCTGACGAGCGCGGCGCAGCAGCACGTATTGAATTTCGCATGGGCGATTGTGCTGCCAATATTTATAGCGCCACGGCAGCAACCCTACAGGCAGCACTGTTGGGCATTGATAATGACTACGACTTACCCGCACCAGAAGAGCTTGATTGTCTAGAGTCACAAAGCACTGAACGGCATACCCCGGACAACCTCGGTGCCGCTTTAGAGGCCCTTAGCGCCGATACAGCCTTGTGCCAAGCCATTGGCCAAGAACTAATCGATAACCATGTCGGTATCAAAGGCCAAGAGTGGGAAAACTATCAAACCTACATCAATGCCATCACTAGCTGGGAAAAGGACTTCTACATGGAGTTTGTATAAGCCACCCCTTAGGTAAATTAAATTTATGCTTCAATGGATAAATTATTGCGTAAATATTAGTAATTTCAGTTGACCTTGACCGACCTAATAATTAAAGTCGGCCGAGGTTTATTAACTTACTTATTTTTGGATAAACAAAATGACTCAAGTGACTTTCACTCAGCAAGACGGCGCTCAGGTAACCGTTGAAGCAAACAATGGCGAACACCTAATGAAACTAGCCTTGGACAACGGCGTTGTCGGCATCACCGGCGCCTGCGGCGGTTCCTGCATGTGTGCGACCTGCCACGTTACCATTGATGAACTCAATGGCAGCTTGGCTGGCCCAGGCGAAATGGAAGCTGAGATCCTTGATATGGAAGTAGACGACCCACAGGAAACCAGCCGCCTGTGCTGTCAGGTATTTGTGTCTGATGACATTGATTCCATCAACGTAACGGTAATGGAAGGCTAATCAACACCATGCATCTTTATTGATGGCATGAAGGCGCCTAACGGCGCCTTATTTGTTTCTCAAGGAATACATATGTCAGGTATCATCGTAATCGGTGCAGGTCATGCCGGTGTTAACGCCGCTGCATGTCTACGCAAACTGGATGCAGAAGTGAGCATAACTCTGCTCTCGGCGGAGAGGCAATTACCTTATCACCGCCCCCCGCTATCCAAAAAAGCGGTATTTGATGCTAACTTGCCTATAGAAATGCTGCAAGCCAATGGCTTTTATGAGAAGGCCAATATTGACCTACGTCTGAACTGCACAGTGGCTGCCATCAACCCCATAGACAAATCGGTTACCCTTGCCAATGGTGACCAGCTCCACTACCAACAACTCATCATTGCCACCGGTACGCGTCTGCGTAGTTTACCCATACCTGGGGGTGAATCAGCCATGGGGGTCTACACCTATGCTGATATAGAATCCCTAGGGCCAAAATTACTAGCAGCCGAAAAAGTGGCTATCATTGGTGGTGGCTTTATCGGTTGTGAAGTGGCTGCTGGCGCCTTAAAGCTGGGTAAACAAGTCAGTTTACTCATCACCGGCCCACGGGCTCTACGCCGTGCCGTAGCACCAGTGCTAGGGGAAAAAGTAACTAGCCTACATCGCCAGAACGGCATGCATGTGCATACCGGGTGTAAAGTGCATAGCATCAAAGCTGACGGCGTTGAAACCGATCAAGGCTTTGTCGAAGCTGATCTGGTTATTACCGGTATTGGCGCTGACGCTAACTTGGATTTAGCTCAGGCTGCCGGTCTTGAAACCCATCAGGGCATCCTCGTGGACAGCCATGGTAAAACCAGTGACGAGCACATCTATGCTATTGGTGATGTTGCAGAATTCCCTTATGGCGAAGGTATGCAAAGACTGGAATCGATCCAAAATGCAACTGACCAATCCGCACTCGTTGCCGCTAACATCATTGCCACACGCAATGGCGAAAGTAGTAACGCATACCAGCCAACGCCATGGTTCTGGTCCGATCAAGGTGATCTTAAACTACAGATGGCAGGCCTTGGTAGCCTTAACCTAGAACACCGTGAGCTACCAGGTGGCACCGACACCAGCATGACAGTTGTGCATTTAAAAGATGAGCAAATGGTGGCCGTGGATACCCTCAATACGCCGGGACACCACCTAGCCGCACGCAAGTTACTCGAAATGCGCAAACCCATCACCTGGGCGATGATTGAAGACTGCGACTTTGATCTGAAAAAACTGTTCAAACAACTTCGCTAAGATGTAATTAAGATTTACTTACCGTGGCTAATATCACCCGTAACATGTCTTTGGTCATATCAAGGTCGGTGTCCGACAAGGTAGATACCGCATCGTCTTCAATACGATGGAACAAGGGATAAATTTCTTGCATTAAGGACTCTCCGGCCGGTGTTGCGGACGCGATCACGCGACGCTTGTCCTCAGGGTGTGGACTACGCTCTGAATAACCACCTCGCTCCAAGGTATTTAACAGCCCCGTTAAGGTACTCTTAGCGACACCGGTTTCCTGTGCCAACTGCTTGGTTTCCATAGGCCCCCACACCCACAACACCCAGAGTGCGGTAAAGCCACTAAATGACAAGCCATAATCCTGCAGCAAATTGGTTTCGGCGTGATTACGAATAAGGTTACTAATGCGGAAAATATTGGACACGACAGAGGCCGATTTGCCGTAAATACCATGTTTCTGTAAATGGGCTTTTGCATCGGCTTCGTGACCGCCTGCAAATGTGGGTTTACTCATGTTGTTTCTCACCGTTATGATGTAGCGATTTTACCCTTTTACGGTATTTTAAGCCATGCAAGCCATCACCGAAATCATGCAATTCATATTAGAAACGGACAAGTTAAAAGCCGTTATCCGTAAAACCCGTCCAAAAGACCTGGGCCGCTATGAAAACGCTGCTGAGCACTCTTGGCAAGTCGCCCTTGCAGCCTTAATGCTGCAACAGCACGCGGGTGCAAAAGTGGATGTGAACCGTGTCGTGCGCATGCTACTAATCCACGACCTGGGTGAAATTGACTGTGGCGATGTCATTGTCTATGCCGCCCACGACCCCGCTCATTTAGCAGCCGAACGTGAGGGGGTAAAACGTATACTGGACATGTTGCCAGGCAATATGGGCGATGAGTACTTGGCCCTATGGGATGAATTCGAAGCCGCACAAAGCGCGGATGCAAAATTTGCCAAAGCCCTAGATCGTGCCCTGCCCCTTATCCACAATCTCCATGACGGGGGGCATAGTTGGCGTGAGCATGGCATCCAACGCCAGCAGGTAGAAGCGGTGAATAAACCACGTATTAGCACAGGCATCCCTCAATTATGGGACATGATTGAGCCCATGCTGGACGCAGCAGAAAAGGATGGCTGGTTTGACCAACAGGCGTCAGGGGCAGACCTCAGCTCTACCCCGGCAAACAGCTGATGTTATTAACCAATACGCGCTAATAATTTAGCTTTGGTTTCTTCATCGGCAAAGCTATCAGCCACAGCCATGCGGGAAATGACTTTTAACTGTTCAATGGAGATAGCAAAATGATCAACGGCATTTTGGTATTCAGTACCCACGGTGGTAGCGAAGAACGGTGGATCATCAGAATTTAAGCTGACATTAATGCCAGCATCGATAAGCTTGTTTAAAGGATGGCTAGCCCAATCAGGATAAACGTCCAGTGCCAGATTACTACCTGGGCAGACTTCTAAAGCGACGCCTCGATCCTTAAGAGCCAGCAACAATTCAGCGTCTTCGACACTACGAACACCATGACCAATACGGGTGACAGGTAAGTTATCGATGGCATCCCAAACGCTTTCAGGACCCAGCACTTCACCAGCATGGGTTGTACAACCTAAGCCCGCTGCAGCGGCTATCTCAAATGCTGGAGCAAAATCAGTCTGAGTAAACATAGACTCATTGCCACCCATACCAAAGCCAACCACATAGGGGTGAGGATTATCAGCGGTGAGTTGTGCCACCTTGACTGCCTGTTCTGGGCCAAGATGCCGCACGCAGGAAATAATGAGCCGACCGATAATGCCAAATTCTGCCTCGGCACGGTCTATGGCACGGGCGCAGCCTTGCACCATATCAGCATAACTGATGCCGACGGTGGCGGCATGGTCTGGGGAGGCAAAGGTCTCTAGGTAGATGACCCCTTCCGCAGCGCACTGTTTTAGGTATTCGTAGGTGATTTCTTCATAGTCTTCACCACTGCGTAGACAAAAACTTGCTTCATCATAGGCACCTAGAAATTCAACAAAATCATTCCAGGCAAAGGTGTCGGCGCTGGTAAATAAACCCTCTTTGAGAGTAATGCCGTTGCGTTCGGCGATACGCCGCACCACCTGTGGATAAATACACCCTTCGAGGTGTCCATGTAATTCAATCTTGGCAATTGACTGTACGTCAGCTTGCATATGCATTCTCTTTAGTTAGTTTATCTTACAGGCTTCACCTACCGACAATGGGGGCAAAGCAAAATATTCTGCCAGTGTTTGGCCCATATCGGCAAAAGTCTTACGTGCACCTAAATCATTGGCCCTCACACCCTGGCCAACAAACACCACCGGCACATGTTCGCGAGTATGATCAGAGCCAGGCATGGTTGGATCACAGCCATGATCAGCTGTTACCAGCACCACATCATCCGCTGCTAAGACTGCCTCTAGTTCCGGTAAACGCCGATCGAGTTGTTCCAGCGCTAAGGCATAACCAGTCACATCCCGGCGGTGGCCATAGAGGCTATCAAAATCAACCAGATTGACAAACAACAGCCCTTGCTTTTGACTTTGCATTGCCTGCAGTAGGGCGTCCATAAGGGCCATATTATCTTTGCCCTTTATCACTCTATCAACGCCGCGATGAGCAAATATATCACCTATTTTGCCCACCGATGTCACCCTATGACCATGGGCTTGGAGGACGTCTAACAGGGTATCTTGCATGGGGGGTGTGGTGAGATCCCGACGATTGGCTGTGCGGGTAAAGTTAGCCGCACAATCACCCACAAAAGGCCTAGCAATCACCCTGGCGATATTTAGTTCATCGACCAAGGGTTTGGCCAATTCACAAACATCATAGAGACGTTGCAAACCAAAGGTTTGTTCGTGAGCAGCAATTTGAAAAACCGAATCTGCCGAGGTGTAGCAGATAGGCATGCCGCTGGCCATGTGTTGCTCGCCGAACTGTTTGATTATTTCAGTGCCGGAGGCATGGCAGTTACCTAAGGTGCCAGTAATTCCAGCCTGGGCGCACAACTTGGTTAACAGTGTTTGGGGAAAACAATTTGCCTGATGCGGAAACATGCCCCACTCAAAGGGTACCGGCAGACCACACATTTCCCAGTGGCCACTGGGTGTGTCCTTACCGGCGCTGAGTTCTTTGGCATAGCCAAAGGCACCGACAATCCGCTCCGCCCGAGCTATAGGCAAACTCGCGCCGCGGCTTGCCTCAGCGGCTTTTACTAGGCCCCAACGGCTTAGATTGGGTATCTGTAGTGGGCCTTGACGCAGCTCATTATCGGCCGCACCTTGGGCACAAGCTTCAATGATATGACCAAGGGTATCAGAGCCAGCATCACCATATTTGTCTGCATCAGCACTGGCGCCAATGCCAAGGGAATCTAATACTAAAATAATGGCGCGTTTCATGAGGCTAAGTCCTTTCCATCGACAACCTGATATACCAGTTCACTGCTAGCCACAGATTCACCGATATTGATGGCCCCTAACAGCCCTGTTTGCAATGCCACAAACTGATTTTCTGTACGCACATGGGCCACGGCCAAAGGTTGGCCTTTGGCCACCAAATCCCCTATTTGCACGACCTGGGTCAACCCCAATCCCGTATCAACTTGGTCTGTTGCCACACGCCTACCTGCACCTATGGCCACCATAGCCATGCCTATAGCCTTGGTATCCATAGCATTAACAATGCCCGCGTGAGGCGCCAGGATATCGCGCTGTATGGGTAAGGGGGT
>JAERSU010000295.1 GCA_016845445.1 Oceanospirillaceae bacterium
CTGTATTTATGTACAGGTTTTGCTAGACTAGCACCTAATTAAGGCAAAACTCTAGCACCCTATGGCAATTATTCTTGGAATAGACCCAGGCTCACGCATTACCGGTTATGGTGTTATTAACGCCGTCGGTGGGCAGCGCGAATACATTGCCAGTGGTCATGTCAAAATCAGCGGTAACGAATTGCCGGCTCGTTTAGGTCAAATCTATCGCGCCGTTGATGAACTTATCGAAACCTATATCCCGCAACAATTTGCCATCGAAAAGGTATTCATGGCCCGCAACGCCGATTCTGCCTTAAAACTGGGGCAGGCGCGTGGTGTTGCCATGGTAGCGGCGGTAAACCATGGCTTACCGGTGAGTGAATACTCAGCCCGTCAGGTGAAGCAGGCGGTGGTTGGCCAGGGTGGGGCAGAAAAAGAACAGGTACAGCACATGGTGGCACGCATCTTAAAGCTGCCGGGTTTACCACAAGCTGATGCGGCCGATGCTTTAGCCATTGCCTTAACCCATGCCAATACCCAGGCCAGTCTGGTGCGTTTAGCGGCCAGTCAGGCGCCCGGTAGGCAACAACTACAGGCCCACTTGGATGCTTTGCAAAGTCGTGGTGTGCGTCGGGGAAGAATTAGGTAGCGGCAAATTATTTCGGTGTAGGTCGGAAACGCAAGTCGCTGGTAGATATCCAGGTTAAGTCTTGGATGATGAGGAAGTAAACACTATGATCGGCAGATTAACAGGCATCATAATCCACAAACAAGCAGACCAGATTTTGCTGGATGTAAATGGCGTAGGTTATGAAGTGGAAGTATCCTTTAATAGCTATTGTCAGTTGCCAGAGTTGCAGCAGAGCGCGGCCATTCATACACATCTGGTAGTGCGTGAAGACGCGCAGCTGCTGTATGGGTTTGCCAGCCTGGGAGAGCGTGCCTTGTTTCGTTTGTTAATCAAGATTAATGGGGTTGGGCCTAAACTGGCCCTGGCTATCCTGTCTGGTATGGAAGCACCGGCACTGGCAGCTTGCGTGGCAAATCAGGATGTTGCCACCATGACCAAGATACCAGGCGTGGGCAAGAAGACCGCTGAGCGACTGGTAATGGAATTGCGTGATAAGATGGGCGATTGGCAATCCAGTCTGCCTACGGCGCTCGAAATGGCTAGCGGCAAGGGCTCGGTAACAGCTGCCGCAGCAGTGGTAAGTGCCCAGGAAGAGGCCGAAAGTGCCTTGATAAATCTGGGCTATAAGCCCGTGCAAGCCACTAAAGCAGTGGCAGCCATAATTAAACAAACGCCGGATATCACTAGCGAAGCCCTGATTCGTCAGGCGCTTAAAGGCATGTTTTAAATGATTGAAGCAGACAGATTTGGTTCGCCACTACAGGCATCCACCCAACTAGGAGAAGAGCAGCTGGAGAGGGCCCTGCGGCCTAAAATGCTCGATGACTACATTGGCCAGCCCAAGGTGCGTGAACAGATGGGCATCTATATGCAAGCCGCCAAGGCCCGTAGTGAGGCTAGTGGTAGTTTGGAAGCCTTGGATCACACGCTGATATTTGGCCCCCCTGGATTGGGTAAAACCACCCTGGCGCATATTATCGCCAATGAAATGGGCGGTGAGCTAAAGAGTACCTCTGGGCCGGTATTGGAAAAGGCCGGTGACTTGGCTGCTATCCTTACCAATTTGGAAGCCGGTGATGTGCTCTTTATTGATGAAATACATCGCATGAACCCGGTAATTGAAGAAATTCTCTACCCCGCTATGGAAGATTATCAGCTTGATATCATGATCGGCGAAGGCCCGGCGGCGCGTTCCATTAAACTGGATCTGCCGCCCTTTACCCTGGTTGGTGCCACCACCCGAGCCGGCTCCTTGACGTCGCCCTTGCGCGACCGCTTTGGCATTACCCAGCGATTGGAATATTACAATGTCACAGATTTAACCACCATTGTTGATCGATCGGCGCGTTTGTCGGGCATGCACATTGACTTAGAAGGTGCCACCGAAGTGGCCCGCCGCTCGCGCGGCACCCCACGTATAGCCAACCGCCTATTACGCCGTACCCGTGACTATGCAGAGGTAAAATCCGATGGTGTGGTAACCGCCAGTGTGGCCGATCAGGCCTTGAATATGCTTAATGTGGATGACTTGGGTTTTGATCACATGGACCGTACCATGATGCTGGCCATTATCGAGCGCTTTAAAGGCGGCCCGGTGGGGGTGGACAACCTAGCGGCTGCCATTAGTGAACAGCGGGAAACCATTGAAGACGTGATTGAGCCCTATTTGATTCAGCAAGGCTTTATTATGCGCACGCCGCGGGGGCGGGTGGTTACCGACAAGGCCTATACGCATTTGGGTCTGGCCCCAGCCTGAAATGGGAACTTTCTCCCATTACTAAACTCCTAACATTGTAAGATAATGAAAATAATGTGGAGATGCGCCATGGGTGCTTTCTAAAAAGCACCTTTACAGCTAATATAACGGCTGCTAAAACAACGAATTAGTCTGTCGAAAAAATACCAATTTAAGGGGAGTCTTTGTGGACGATAAAATGTCGGTCGTGAGCCTGATATTAAACGCCAGTTTTCTGGTGCAGATGGTCATGCTTATTTTGGTTGTTGCCTCGATTATGTCCTGGGTAATGATCTTTCAACGTCAACGTGCGCTGAAGCAAGCGAAGAGTAACCTGGTTGGATTCGAAGAACAGTTTTGGTCTGGTATTGATTTAAGCCAGCTTTACCGTCAGGTGAGTGCCGAGCCTAATTTGGAAAGTGGTGCAGAAAACATATTCCGCGCCGGCATTAAAGAGTTTACCCGCCTGCGTCAGCAGACCGATGCCGATGGTGATGCGGTGATGGAAGGGGTGCAACGCGCCATGCGCGTGGCCATCTCTAAAGAAGAAGAGAAGTTGTCTACCCACTTGCCGTTTTTGGCTAGCGTGGGTTCTGTGAGTCCCTACATCGGTTTATTTGGTACCGTGTGGGGTATCATGAACTCGTTCCGTGGCTTGGCGAATGCCCATCAAGCAACCCTTGCTACGGTGGCACCGGGTATATCGGAAGCCTTGATTGCCACCGCCATGGGTTTGTTTGCCGCTATTCCCGCGGTGATGGCTTATAACAACTACTCCCATCGTGTTGATGGCCTGTTAAATAGTTATGAGACCTTTGCTGAAGAGTTTTCCAGTATTCTACACCGTAAAGCCCACGCTTCAGGTTTGTAGGGGCCATTATGTCTGGAATACGCCGCTTTAAACACAAGCGCCACAAGCTCAATGCCGAGATTAACGTTGTCCCTTATATAGACGTCATGATGGTGTTGCTGGTGATCTTTATGGTGACCGCACCCATGTTAACTCAGGGGGTTAATGTGGATTTGCCACAGGCAAAGTCGGATCCGGTTGAATCCCAGGAAGACCAGCAGCCATTGGTGGTATCGGTGACCAGAAGTGGTGATTATTTTCTCGATCTAGGTGAGAATAATCGCCAACCAGTCACCCTTGATCGCATTGGCGTGCAGGTGAAAAAGATCCTTGACCGAGCACCGGGTACGCCAGTGTTGATTCGTGGTGATCGTGCCATTGATTATGGTAGTGTGGTGCAACTAATGACGGTGCTGCAAAAAGCCGGTGCCCCTAGTGTTGGCCTTGTGTCAGAAAGCCCGTAAGCAGTGAAGAAAGCTTGTTGTGAAATTAGACCATAGCTACGTACTGCCAACTATTCTGGCCCTTGGGGTGCATATCGTTGCGGCCCTGATATTTGCCACCGAGTGGCAAGGCACACCAGAGCGCAAGCCACCTGTGCAGATTAAGCAGCGAGTGGAAGCGACCTTGATTGATCTGGATAGCATTTTGGCTATGCAGAAGAAAGAAGCCGATGCTAAACGCAAGGCAGCCGCTGCAGCCGAAGCCAAGCGTAAAGAAGAAGCCAAGAAAAAAGCCGCAGCTAAAAAGAAAGCTGAAGCTAGAAAAAAGCCGAAGCCAAGAAAAAAGCCGAGGCTAAGAAAAAAGCCGAAGCCAAGAAAAAAGCTGAAGCAAAAAAGAAGGACGAGGCTAAGAAAAAAGCCGAAGCCAAGAAAATAGCAGAAGCTAAGAAAAAAGAAGAAG